>JAAZLB010000311.1 GCA_012799535.1 Bacillota bacterium
GTACGGTTTTCTTGCCAACCGGGGGCCCTTTCGCCATAAATAAAGGGAAAGAAGAGGGGGCCTGAGTCCACAGGTAGCTTACTTGCCTCACGAGCCAAGTGCTCATGATCATCATTGTCTAAGTTAAATTGCCGCATAAACCACTCTAAGTTGCTAGTGGCGTGGGTAGCCACTCCCGCTAGACGCTGTCCATCCACAAGATAATAGCACCAAGTGGCGGGCTCCTCCCCTAGAAGAGGAGTCGGACTCGCTAGCCTTAGGGCTCCGCTGGTTCCAACGGAAAAGGTCATAATTCCATTAGCTAAGCCACCGCTACTAATTTGATTTAAAGCCCCATCGGCACAACCTACCGTAACCGGGATTCCCTGTTTGAGTCCTACCATAGTTGCTATGTCTCTTTGCAAAGGTGCCGTATAGTATCCTTCCTTAATCTCCGCCACCATGTTAGAGTTAAGACCGACAAATTCTAAAAGTTCTTCATCCCATTGAACCGTGTGAATATTCATCAAGCCACTACCAGAAGCGGTACAGGCTGAAACCCCTATCTCCCCCGTAAGGTTTGTAAAGAGGTATTCAATTTGGGACGAAATGTAGCTTGTTTGGGACAACGCTGGATGCTCAAGCAGGCGCATACCATACAATTTCCAAAGGGGGTACATCCCATGACCTAAGCAACCAGTCTTTCCATAAACCCAATCCACTAAACCCTGATCCTCTTTCACTTCAAATAGACTATCTGTAAAAGACAAATCTGCCCAGGTGCGTATGGGCTCTAAAGGTTGCCTCTCCTTATCGAGTAATAGAAGACTATGCCAAATGCCACCTAAACCAATCGCCTCAATAGACCCTTTGTCCACACTTGCTACATCCTTAAGACACTCTAAGGCAACCTGAAAAATACCCTGGGGTTCTTGCCAAGTCACTTGAGAAATTCCATTTGGAAGGGGTCTAGTACTTTCCGCTAGTAGCTCACCTGTGGAAGAAAATAAGATGGCTTTTGCGGAGGAAGTACTTACCTCAAGCCCGATTACATTCATGAAAATCTGCCACCCTCACCCTTATTAGTCCTCTTTACACACCGGAGAAGGCCGAAAACCCGCCATCCACTGGAACTACAATTCCGGTCACAAATTTACTAGCATCGGAAACTAACCAGAGCACAGCACCCACTAAATCGGACGGTTCACCAAACCGCCCCATAGGCGTATGTTCTATAATGGTGTGTCCTCGCAAGGTCAATTCACCACTTTGTTCGTCAGTTAAAAGAAAACGATTTTGCTCTGTTAAAAAGAAGCCTGGAGCAATTGCGTTGACCCGAATGTTTGGTGAATAGTGTTTGTTAAAGTGAACTGCTAACCACTGAGTAAGATTATTAACGGCCGCCTTAGCTGCAGAATAGCCAATTACATTGGTCAAAGGCTGCAAAGAGGACATTGAAGAAACGTTGAGAATAACTCCTTCCTGCCTTTGTGCGAAGAGCTCTCCAAAGACCTGAATGGGAAGTAAAGTACCCATAAAGTTCAAGTCCATAACCCATTCCAAATCCTCTTGAGGCAAATCGAAAAAGGAAAGGGTATCACTTGTGGTGGCATTCTTACGATTCCCGCCAGCACCATTAATGAGAATATCAATAGTCCCATATTGCGCAATGATTTGCTCCCTTGCGGAAATTAGACTATCCTTCTCTAAGACATCACAGAGGATCCCCATGGCTCTACCGCCCTTGTGGGTTATTTCCCCAACGATCTGATCCCGCTTTGCAGGATCCCGACCGAGGATTACTACTCTAGCCCCTGCTTCCGCAAGACCCCTGGCTAGCTCACTACCTAAAACACCAGTACCACCTGTGATCACTACTACCTTATCCTGTAAGTTAAAAATCTGCATGCTTACACCCCTTATACAACTTCAGTTAGCTCCGTAAAAAGTTCTCGAAATTTGTGCTGAATAATGCCTGAACATCCTGGGAAACACTCTCTCGAGTCAAACCCCAACCAGTCGCCAATAAATCGGTATATTTAGCCTCCAACACTTGACCAATGATGGACTTGGAATGTTCCCACTTATAGATGAGATGTTCCAATACCCGAGCATCAGAATGTTGGGGGATGAATGACAAGCCCAAGGTCTCCATGCGAATACTGGTTATCTCCCTAACAATAGTTGGGTTATTCAAGAACCACCAACAACCAAACACCATCAGATTGCCATATTTCCGTGCAGTGATTGCTAGCTCGTGCTGGTTTTCTCGGGAGAGCATAGTCACTAGGAATTTGTTTTCAGGGTAATTGGTACACAAATACTCTATAACCCGTACATCCGCCTTGCCCAGAGAATCGCCTGCGAACCCAAGCCTCTTATTAACCAACCTATTAACACCAATCATGGGGGCAAAGGGAATATCCAGCTCACGACAAACGGGAAGTACACATTCCTCGGTAATCCTAGTTCTTGTAGAGTCTTGGGAGAGGTTAAAGTCTGGCGGTAAAGAAACAGCTAAATATAGGGCATCCATTCTTAACACCCAATCTCGGATAAACCGCCTGATCTCCTGTAAAGAGTTGCCTCCGAGATGTGCATCAACCTCATAACCTTCCCCCTGCAACACCTTGTAGGAATTCTCATAATCCATTAAAAGAGGGTCAATTCTTAGGGCCGCCTTAAATCGGGGGTCTTGGTTACCAGCACCAGACTTCCAAATTTCCCGCTCTTGGGGATCAAAAGGATCGTTAGTCATAACAACTTCTTTAATGCCTGCCAAATCAAAAACAGTATCAATCTGCTGTTCTATAGTGCGAGAACGGTAGTACTCCCGATATTCATCCAAATCTCGAGATTTCACATCTAATCCCAGCCTATTTAGGATAGTTAGGGCACCGCGCTGTGCTTCACTAACTGGAGATCTGTCTAAGAACAAAGTTTGCCATACTAAGTCCGCCTGTTCCGTTTTAGGAAGGGAGAAAAACTCACCATAATCTAACCTGCTATAACGGAAAAACTCCGCAATCAGGTAATGATAAGTTAAGACCTCATCGATCCCCCACAGTAACATTGAGCCGAAATTCGCGGAAAAAAGATGTGTATGCACATCTGTAATTTCTACTTGATTCAACTCGTCGTTGATTATCTGCCCTAATTGCTCAGGATTAGTAATCATTCATTCGTCACCCTTCCAGATACTTTGAGTCCCAAGCATTAATTGCCCGATGCAACTATTCTCCGACCATCGCAGTAATCCTTCTTTAAAATACCAGTATTTGTTCTAAAATATTAACAAAAAAAGAAATCCCATCGAGATAGTAGTACCCGAAGGGATTTGCTAATCACATTATTAATTGCGATGTGCAATTTAATTCAGAGGTTGAAAAATCTCTCTAAGAATCAAGGTCACAGCACCAATACTAACCGCATCTGCACCCAAACCCACCCGTTCCACAGTCAAATTCCGATCCGACGCGCCAAATGCTTTAAGTTTGGCAATTTCCTGTGCTCTAGGCAAGATATAATCTAAGGCGGGATAAATATCCCCACCTACCAAAATTTTAGTTGGATTAAGAATGTTCACAGTATTAGCAATCGCTAAACCTAAGTGACTTCCCACTTCTTCCCACAGTTCCAAAGCCAACCGGTCTCCAGACTTTGCCCCCTCACAAAGTTCTTGGAAGCTAAGTAAATCTGGCTCCCCATGAACTAGATCCAAAAGAGCACTGGAGGAACCCCGTTTTAGCTGAAGCCGAGCTTTTCTTACCACAGATTCGATGGAGGTAACTGCTTCTAGACAGCCAAAGTTTCCACACCTACATAAAGGCCCATCAAACATTACGGTGAGATGGCCTATTTCCCCTGCGAGATAGTCTGGACCTCTAAAAATCTTACCGTCAAGAACGATACCTGAACCTACCGCTTGACCCATCTTGATCACCAAGAGATTGTCTACACCTTTTCCGTTACCAAACCAGTATTCACCTAAAGCCATGGCGTTAGCGTTATTGTCAATTCGTACAGGTAGTTTATAACGATTATTTACAAAATGAGCCATAGGTACATCATGCCAGCCGTAGGCTGGGGCAAAAACACTAGTGCCAGAACTGGTGTCTATGATGCCATGCATAGCAATTCCAATTCCGATCACACTAACCTGGTGTCGCTTAGCCCACGCTAACAAATAATCCACAACCTCTATCAGTTGCCCCCGTACACCGTCCACCGAAGTATCTTCTAAAGCCACCTCTATTTTAGCCACGATTTCCGCATCTAAATTAGCCAGTACTCCGGATATGAAGGTGGACTCAATAGCCACACCAATAACATGGATAGCTTCTGGCACAAGACTTAGGAGAATGGGCTTGCGCCCTAAGTCGTTTTCACCTACACCTTCTTCTCGAACCAAACCTTCTTCTATTAGGGAAGCTACTATTCTAGTAATAGTAGAGGGATGGAGCCCTGTTTCTCTAGCAATATCCGCCCGAGAAGTAGGACTGTTAACCCGAATACTCTCCAGAATTAGCCTGCGATTGATTTCTTTAACCGTGGAAAATCCATTTGATACTTGCAAAGTAATCACCTCGGGGTTCGTTACTCCCCAATTCTCGATTAAATCCCCGAGTCCTGCCCTCGAGACTTGAACCATAAATCTATACCCTCCGCGGCCCGTTTTCCGGCACCCATGGCACTGATTACGGTTGCGGCTCCAGAAACTGCATCTCCCCCAGCCCAGATACCTTGAATGCTAGTGGCACCATATTCATCAAAAACCACAATATTGCCTTTTTCATTAAGAGCCAAACCAGGTAGTCGCCTAGTTAAGAGAGGATTAGGCCCTTGTCCCACTGCAATTATTACCGTGTCCAGTTCCAATATAAATTCTGATCCAGGAACCACCACTGGACGTCGTCGATTGCTAGCATCTGGTTCACCTAATTTCATAGTGGCACATTCCATGGCTTGCACATGACCTTTCTCATCACCGTGAATCTTAATAGGGTTTGCTAAGAGACGAAACTGTACTCCCTCTTCTTCCGCATGTTCAATTTCCTCTAAGCGGGCGGGCATCTCCTCTCGAGTACGTCGATAGACAATAGAAACCTCCTCTGCCCCAAGACGCACAGCAACTCTAGCAGCATCCATAGCCACATTACCGGCCCCTACTACAGCTACCCTACGTCCCACTTTTAGAGGTGTATCATAATGGGGAAACCGATAGGCTTTCATAAGATTAGCTCTGGAAAGAAACTCATTAGCACTATAAACCCCATTCAGACCTTCACCGGGGATATTGAGAAAATATGGTAGACCCGCTCCTGTACCTAAAAAAGCCCCTTGATATTCTTCCGATTCCAATAGTTCTAGTAGATCTAAGGATAAGCCAACCACTACATTGGTGAAAATATTGACCCCGAGGGATTTTACGTAATCCACTTCATAATCGATAATTGCTTCAGGAAGTCTAAATTCGGGAATTCCGTAACGTAGGACCCCCCCAGTGTCGTGTAAGGACTCGAAAATATCCACTTGATAGCCCCGTTTAGCCAATTCCGCGGCACAACTAAGACCTGCAGGACCAGAGCCCACTACCGCAATTCGTGGTGCACCTTCTTTAAGAAGGGACTGGGGCACCATCTTCAATTCACAATGCTGTCTACGGGCCAATTCTCCTTCCCTAGCATAATCCGCCACGAAGCGTTCTAACATTCCTATGGCGACCGGTTCACCCCTTCTACCTAACACACAACGTTGTTCACATTGGATCTCTTGGGGGCATACCCTACCGCAAATGGCCGGCAGGCTATTTCGTTCTTGAATCTTTCCTTGGGCCTGCTCAAATTCACCTTGAACAACTAAGGCTAAGAATTCGGGGATCAATACTTCTACCGGACAGCCGCTCACACATGGCCGTGCCTTACATTTCAAGCAACGACTTGCTTCTGCCCTGGCTTGGTCAGGTGTTAACCCTAGGGTGACTTCCTCGAAATTGCGTCGTCGTTCTTCAGCTGGTTGTTTAGGCATCTCTACCCTTGCTGCTAACTTGAGTGACATTGACAATTCTCACCCCCGCGCTCTTCTTCCCGATAAAAGGCTTGCCTTAAAATTAACTCCTCAAAATCCACCTTGTGACCATCAAAATCAGGACCTTCCACACAAGTGAATTTAGTCTCCCCGCCAACTGTTACCCTACAGGCACCACACATTCCGGTACCGTCCACCATAATCGCATTAAGGCTAACGATAGTGGGTACACCATAATATTCTGTAACCTTACAAGTGGCTTGCATCATGCGAGCAGGTCCAATGGCGATAGCCTGATCAAATTTTCTGCCCTCCTCTAGAAGTTGGGTGAGGGCATCCGTAACCAAACCCTGAGCACCAAAACTGCCATCATCAGTCACATAAATAACTTCATCACTTACCGCTTCTACCTCATCCCGTAAAATGAACAAATCCTTGTTTCTAGCACCCATAATGGTGACAATTTCGGTTCCTTTAGCTCGAAAAGCCTTTAGCAAAGGCAAAGTAGGTGCTACCCCTATTCCGCCACAGACCCCCACAAGGCTTTTCACTGGCTCAATGTGAGTAGGGGTTCCTAAAGGTCCTACCACATCTAATAAAGTGTCGCCAGCTTGCAATGCACCGATGGCTTTGGTACTTTTACCGGCCTCTTGCACTACAAGCATAATTGTGCCCGCTTTAGGATTATTTCCAGCTATGGTAAAAGGGATCCGTTCTCCCCCTGAGTGTACTCTGACCATAACAAAATTCCCCGCCTTTGCCTTCGAAGCCACTAAGGGTGCGAGGACTTCAAGCCTATGAATCCCGGGAGCCAATAATTCTTTTTCCATAATTGCAAACACATCGATCACCCCTTGACATTAACTATACTGCATATAGTTCCCAGAAACAACCATATATTTTTACCACTAGTTCACATTGTGAAAACAAAAACAGGCGCGGTATTTTCCGCACCTGTTCTCATCAATGACCCTAGCCCTTCACAGCACCACCCAACAAACCACGTACAAAGTATTTCTGTAAGGAGAAAAAGACAATTAAAGGTACAATCATGGAGACAAAAGCAGCAGCTGTGAGTACATGCCAATCCTGGCCATGGGATCCTACTAAGCTGGAAAGACGCATAGTTAGAGGGGCCACTGACTCGTGTCCCCCTAAATAGATTAGAGCTACCAAAAGGTCATTCCAGACAAAGAGAAACTGGAAAATCACCAAGGATGCTAAGGCTGGGATTGACAAAGGTAAGGCCAAGCGCACAAAGGTAGTCCATATACTCGCCCCATCAATGTGGGCAGCTTCAAACAGATCGTTAGGTAGCGATTGGAAGAAACTATGCAGCATAAAGATGGCAAAGGGCAAACCATAACCAGTATGTACTAACCAAAGCCCCACGAAAGTCCCAGACAAACTAAGCCTATTATAGAGTTTTAATACTGGCACAAAGGTCATTTGGGTTGGTACCACTAACATCATGACAATTAACGCATAGAAGAACCCCTGACCACTAAAGTTTAGCCTAGACAAACCAAAGGCCGCTAAAGCAGCTAGAAACACGGGAATTAAGGTACCACCAACTGTAATGATAAAGCTATTACGAAAGGCGGTAGCCATTCCTCCTGTGCGTAACACGTTTTGGTAGTTTTCAATTGTGAATTGAGTAAATCTCAAAGGGCTAGAAAAAACTGTCCACCAACCAGAGTAAGCCACTTCACTCGCTGGGCGAAAAGAGGTGATCAACAAACCTAAGGTGGGCACAATCCACAAGATCATGGCTATGATTACCACTATGTTTACTACAATAAGGGGTAACTTACGCTTAATTCTTAACCAACTCATGTCTAAGCCTCCCCCTTCAGTTTTTGACGAATGTTGAAATACATAATGGGAATAATTATGAGGAAAAGCACAACTGCAATGGCACTAGCTCGACCAGTATTGGCAAATTGAAACATTTCCTTAAACATCCGGTTCGCAATTACTTCTGTGCCAAAGTTTCCGTTGGTCATCACATAGATGATATCAAAGATCTTCAAAACGTTAACTAACATGGTTGTGATAACAACTGAGAGTGCAGGTTTCATTTCTGGAATAATCACATGCCAAAATAATTCGAGTTCATTGGCACCATCCACCTGGCCCGCTTCTAATAATTCCCGCGGAATCCCCTTGTAAGCAGCGGAAAGGATCACCATACAGTAACCGGTCCAAATCCATAAACCCACCGCAATAAGGGCAAAGTTATTTAAAGGGGACTGTAATAACCAACCCTTAGGTTCAAAGCCTAAGACCACTAAGATCTGATTTAATAGTCCGATTTGTTCGGCACCAGAAGGTTTGTAACTATACATAAACTTCCAGACCACACCTGCTCCTACAAAAGAGATGGCCATGGGCATGAAGATTATGGATTTAGCCACACTTTCATACTTAACACGGTCAACTAAAATGGCAAATAGTAATCCTAAACCAACGGTGCCCGCAGTAAAGAAAACTAGCCAAAGTAGGTTATTCTTAAATGCCCGAAGCATGACCTGAGAAGTGAAGACGTATTTGTAGTTGTCCAAGCCCACAAAATTTACTGATCTCCGATCCATAAAACTTAGGCGAATCGTTTGTAGTGCTGGATACACTTGGAAAACTAGTAAAAACAAAACAGCTGGTCCCACATAGAATACAGGAGCTAAAAATCCCGTTTTCCTTTTCACACATAATCCTCCTCGCCCTATCTAGGGAAAAGGGCCCGCTCCTCGCGGAAGCGCGCCCTCCTAGTCACTCAGTAAAGGCTAGTAACTATCTATAGCAGCTGCTTCGATAAATTCGAGAACATCGTCAAGACTTTCGCCACCCACATACATGAGGGTGCCTTCCCAGAATGCTCCAGAGCCAACAGCCGCCGGCATAGAGTCAGAACCATCAAATCTAAAGACATCCGCTTCGTTGAGAACACGGGCCATTTCCCGAGTTAAATCATCGGGATAAACCGCTGGATTAATCTTGTTATTGGTCCCTAGTTTACCTAACTCACTCACCCAAATTTCTTGAGCTTCTGCAGTGGCTAAGAAATTCATGAAAGCAGTGGCCTCAGGAGTGGATTTAAACTGGGCAACCATGTCCCCACCACCTAGCATAGGATTGCCGTGTTCAGGTTTAATCATGGGAAAAGCGAAAAAGTCCACATCTTCACCGATTTTCACATTTGGATTAGCATCTTGAATGAAGCTAGTAATGAAACTGGCTTGACGATGCATCATTGCCCGTGGTGGATCAGTAAAGAGTTCGGCTACAGAATCACCAAAGTTAGTGGATAATACGGTAATGGGACCGCCATAGACATAGTCACTATTTGTGGTGATCTTACCGAATACTTCAAACGCCTCTTTGATTCTCGGGTCAGTCCAAGGAATCTCGTGATCAACCCACTGATCATATACTTCTGGACCAGCAGTACGTAAGAGGATATCCTCGATCCAGTCAGTTGCGGGCCATCCACTAGCAGCTCCAGATTCTAAACCGATAGCCCAAGGGGTATCTCCGTTGGCAACCATCTTATCCATGAGAGCTTCCATCTCTTCCCAAGTTGTGGGAACCTCATACCCCTTTGCAGCGAATTGATCTGGGCGATACCAGACAAGACTCTTAATATCTGCCGAGAACATGAGAGCGTAGAGTCCATCATTGTAGGTACCTAATTCGATCCAGGACTTGTTCATGTTAGCCTTAAGAGTATCCAAATCTAGCACTGTGTTTAAATCAACAAGAGCCCCTTGATCCGCATATTCCTTCATGGCACCAGGGCCCGGAATCGCAGCTACATCAGGAGGGTTACCAGCGGCCAAACGAGTTTGCAATAAAGTTGGTAGGTCTCTAGTACCTTCGAATTGAACCTTGATTCCGGTCTTAGTCGTAAAAGCGACCATTACCTTCTTGA
>JAAZLB010000312.1 GCA_012799535.1 Bacillota bacterium
CTAGCAACCTATGGTTATTTGACTGGTGCCTTTCATGGGATTTTTCCCCGCAAAAGGGCCTTCATTTATGTTAATCTGATTCTTTCCATGATCGGTGGCAGGTTAGTATGGGGTATGGTGAGTTTTGTTCTTTTTGGGATCACTAAAACCGCCTTTAATTGGGATATCTTCTTGGCTAGTGCTTTTGGAGCCGCAATCCCAGGAATTATCCTACAACTTATTCTTGTTCCCTTAATTGTGATTAGCCTACCAGGGTGTGGTTACGCTAAACGGCAACGTGCTGAGCGCAACATTGGTGGCTGGTTTAAGTGAATGTAATCCAGAAAGCCGCAGTTGCGGAAGAAGTACCAAAAAGGCAATTAAGATCAGAACCTAGGAGGGGAAAACGTGAAGATCACCATGGCCGAATTGGCTAAAAAGTGTGGATATTCCAAAGCCACGGTTTCCCGGGCCTTGGCTGATGATCCCAGGGTTAAAGCGGAAACTAAGGCTCATATTCGAGAAATGGCTGAAAAATATAACTATCAGCCCCATGTGGTGGCTAGTAACTTGGCTAGGCGCCGTACAAAAACTATTGGGCTCATGTTCCCGAAAGCACCTCGGACTATTGCGGATCCCTTTTTCTTAGAGTATTTACAAGGGGTTAGTGAGACCTTTTTTGAGGAAGGTTACAGTTTACTAATTCCCCAGGTGCGTCAGCAACGGGTCAGTGACACCCTTTCCCAATTGGTGGCTCATGGTCGAGTGGATGGGATAATCCTTACCGAGCCACGGGTGGTAGATGAGCGTGTTGATCTCTTAAAAGAATCGGGAGTTCCTTTCGTGTTTTTAGGGAGTACTGTCTGTGATGATGTTTCTTGGGTAGATGGGGACAACCGAGGTGGAGCCAAAGAGGCGGTCCTCACCCTTGGGTCCCTTGGACATAAAAAGATTGCCATTATTACAGGAGAAGAGGGGTTAGTTTCCACTGGTAAGCGTCTTTCAGGTTATAAGGATGCCCTTAGAGAACTACAAATCCCTCTTGACCCAAAATTGGTTTGGGAAGGTGATTTCACCCATTCTGGGGGTTACATGGCGGTTCAAAGACATTTTGATTTACTAAAAAAAGGGGAAGTGACCGCGATTTTTGCCAGTAACGATCTCATGGCCATCGGAGCCCTCCAAGCGTTGCAAGAAGCGGGCTTTCAAGTTCCAGAACAGGTTTCTGTCATGGGCTTTGATGGAATTGAGGTGGGCAAATATCTTTCTCCACCCTTAACCACTGTGCAACAACCAGTATATCGTTTGGGTAAAGAGGTGGCTCGAGTGCTTTTGGAACTAATTGAGGATAATAGGGGACCAATTCAGTTAACCCTTCCTGTGGAGGTTGTGAATGAACAAAATACCGTTGGCACATGCCCGTAACAATGCTCCTCAGAAAGGCGGATCACTCAAAATAAGGTTTTACCCACCAAAGAAGGGAAAACATTCCGAAGTCTATAATATACTAATCTAAGTGTAAGCTAGGGATAAGGTCAGGAGTGTGCTGAGAGGGGGATAGCCATGCGCAAGGGCTGGTTAGTAGGTTTGGTGTTGGTAGCGGTCTTATTGACTGGTTGTGACGGGCGGGTTTTAGTACGGTTAGATGTGCCTATCGTAGTAGAACCGGCACCACCAAGGTATCGGGCAGAAGTAGATGGTTACATTTCTTATGATGATTGGATCGATCACGTATCTTTTACGAAGAGTCGTAAATATGATCGGTATTACGAACCCCTGGTTAATGCAAAGATTACGGTGGAAGAAACAGGTAGGGTTACCTATACTGACCGTTTAGGGTATTTCCATATTGGGGGGTTACCCAATGGTCGGGTAACAATTAGTGTGTCCCATCCCCGTCTTAGACGCAAGGTTTACTTTGAGACCAGGGCAAACTAATGTATCTAAGCCAGCTTCAGTGCGAAGCTGGCTTTTTTTACGGTATTTTGCTAAAACGGGTGCGATAATCACATCTTTGGCATAATTCTTCCACAGCTTGTCCTTGAGCAAAGCCTTGGAGGATGCTTTGGGCTCGCGGTGAGAAATAGATTTCCCCTAAGTCTTGCTCATAAATGTTACCTAATTTCAACACACCTTCTCCATCAAGACAACAGGGGACCACTGTTCCATCCACTAAAATTGCCATTTGTTGAGTTAAGGCGTGGCAAAAGGCACGACCTGCTTGTCGAGGCGCATCTAGACTGGGCCATACAAATTCCTCTGCAGGATTCAAGAAAACCCGTTCTCTAAGGGTAAGTCCTCGCCCCA
>JAAZLB010000313.1 GCA_012799535.1 Bacillota bacterium
GGACGCCTAGTTTATCTTCAGGATCAATACTTAACTGCGGATAATAAATTATACGAAGTGGTGAAGTTAGATGAAGATTCTCATATTGCCCACACAGAGCTTGTGGAAGAAGTAGACCTAGAGGTGTTTCCCTGGGAAGAGCTAAGGCAAACTTTGGACCTTACTGTGGTAGAGGGAGCAGAAGAAGAAAAAAAGCGCGGGACAATCGGAATCTACCATACCCATAATGCAGAAAGCTACGTCCCTACAGATGGGACAGATAGTATTAATGGACGAGGTGGGATTCACCGTGTTGGGGCAGCATTTGGGAAGGCACTAACCGCCCTAGGAATCGATGTGGACTATTCTGAACAACTCCACCTTCCCCACGATCGAGGTGCTTATCGTCGCTCCCGGGAGACTGCTTTAGAATTATTGGCAAACGGCCCCGATGCCATTTTTGATGTACACCGAGACGCAGCTCCCCAAGGAGCTTATGCCCTACAGTTGAAAGATGAATGGGTTACTCGAATTCAATTCGTTGTAGGTCGGCAGAACCAAAACTTAGGAATCAATCGTAAGTATGCCCAGTCTTTAAAAAAGATTGCCGATGAGTTATATCCCGGTTTGGTGAAGGGTATCTTTTTTGGGCGAGGGAATTACAATCAAGATCTAACTCCCTTAAGTCTTCTATTGGAAGTTGGGGCCCATACTAACAGCCGACCCGCCGCGGAACGGGGTGTTAGCCTTTTTGCTGAGGTGGTAGATCTCTACTTTTACGGGCCTACTGCAGAAGCTGCCGGATCTGGCCAAGGCCGAGCGGGAAACCGCAGTATTTTCAGTCTTCTCACTTTTGTGGGAATCGGTATCGCGGTTTTCTATGTGATCAATGCTGGCGGTTTTGGCCCCGCCTGGGAGCGCTTTATAGCCTCGCTGGGCCTACGAAAACTAAAATGAGGGTAATTCATGCTCAAATCGTTTTCTCCCCTTAAAAGAGCAATACTGCCCATAGCCCACCTGCCTTGCATAACAAACTGCCTCACGCCAACGGTATCCCACATCACCTGGAAAATGAGCATCGGAAGCGATTGTGATAGGGATACCTAAGAGCGCCGCTTCCCGGAGCAAGGGCTCCCCAGGATAGATCTCCCCCACTGGTTTTCGCCAGCCCGCTGTACTTAGTTCTATGGCTATATCTGCCTGGACGATGGATTGGAGAAGTAATCTCCATTCCTCTTCCAGGTTTTTTTGTGGACGATGTCCAAAGACCTTGACTACATCTAAGTGGGCTAAAACATCACAGATACCAGACTGGACTAACTGCTCTATTAAGCTGAGATAACTCAAATAAACATCATCTACATGTCGTTCGGGCCAACCGAGTTGGGGATCAAAATCAAAGGGCCAATAATCAATAAAATGTACAGAACCAAGAATGAAATCAAAATCATATTGCTCTAGCAACGAGCTTATTAGTTTTTCAGTTCCTGGAAAGTAATCGATTTCAAGCCCGAATTTTACTGGAATACCCATTTTCCGTCCTGCTTCCAAGAGTTCTAGATATTGGTTAAGGTTGTAGCGAAATTCCCGATCCAACCACTCCAAAACCACTGAATTCTGCCTCGGATCAACTAGGAGGTGTTGATAAACGGGAAGAAACTCCTTGAATTGATGGGAGTGCTCTGTAATCCCAATCTCAGTGAGACCACAGGCTTGAGCTTGGAACCAAAATTTCTCTAGCCAATCAAGGCTTAAAGGCCCATTTTCTAAATGCATGTGATAGTCAATCATCTTCGTCCCTCACTTTTCCAATACTAAAAGTTCGCTTTTGCAAAACACTCCTCCTTCCTAAAGGAAATATTTACTCCTAACACGAACTAGCTATTATAACGTTTCATAAAGGATGTGGATACAAACAAATGCAGATCAAGAAAAGACTAATTACCTCTTTAGTGATTATCCTGGGTCTTTTAGCCTTTAGCGGGGTGCAATCCCTTGCCCAACCACTCGTAGTTGCCCATCGAGGGGCCTCATCTTTGGCTCCCGAAAACACCTTAGCAGCTGTCCACAAAGCCCTAGAACTAAAGGTGGATATTGTGGAAATCGATGTCCACCGATCTTTAGATGGTGAATTAGTAGTGCTTCATGATCCTACCATTAATCGGACCACTAATAGTACTGGCGCGGTAAAAGCATATAATTTAGCGGAATTAAAGAGCTTTGACGCAGGTAGCTGGTTTCATCCATCCTTCGCGGAAGAGCGGATTCCTACCCTCCGGGAAGTTTTGGAAGCAACCAAAGACCGAGCCACTCTTCTAATTGAATTAAAAGGGGAACGGACCGAAGTGCGCACAGTGGAGCTGGTGCAAGAATTGGGGATGGCGGATCAAGTGATTATCCAATCCTTCGATTTTCTCCAAATCCAAAAAGTCAAACAAAAAGCCCCAGATATACCCACTGTTTTTTTGGTGAAAGAACCAGAACATCAAAGTGATCCTGAAAAGGCTGCTCGTTGGATGTGCAATATTGCTGAATATGTGGGGGCTAGCGGAATTGGAGTGCGTCACAACTGGTTTACCCCTGAACTCATGAAACTAGCTCAAAAACGAAACCTAGAAATCTTTGTCTGGACAGTGGATAAAAAAGAAGATATGCAAAAGTTCATAGAAGCTGGTGTACAAGGCATCATTACTAACCGCCCCCAGGATTTGCTAAAGCTTCTATAGGGGCAGGAGTTCCGTACCTTTGCTAGAATTTGTCAAAATCAGTATTAGTCTAGGAGTGGTGGGTCATGAAAGCTATTTTGAAAGTCCTAGTTACAATTATCCTAGCCCTTGTGCTTTTGGTGGGGGGGTTTGTAGGGTTTTTAGCACTCACAGAATATCGGCCAAAACCTGTTATGCCAGTACAACTTTTAAACCAACAAAACAAAATCCTTTCACCTGGAGAAGAACTTTCGATTACTTCCTTTAACATCGGTTACGCCGCCCTAGATCGGGATACGGACTTTTTTATGGATGGGGGAACCATGTCTAAGGGAATTAGTAGGGAACGGGTGGAAGAAAACCTAAGTAAGATAATGGGTTTTATTGCAGGACAAGATTCTGATATCTATCTTATTCAAGAAGTGGATGAGAGAAGTACCCGCAGTTATTTAGTAAACCAAAGGGAACATATCTCCTCTTTAGATGGGTATAGTTCTAGTTTTGGAGTTAACTATCAAGTTGGTTGGGTCCCGCTTCCCCTCACAGAGCCAATGGGGAAAGTCCTTTCAGGGATTCTAAC
>JAAZLB010000314.1 GCA_012799535.1 Bacillota bacterium
GGCTTCACCAAGCATTTGCTTGGAACTCTGGTTTTAAAGAGTATTTTGCTGTAAAAGCCACTCCCAACCCTACTATCCTCAAGATTTTGCAAGAAGAGGGCTGTGGTGTGGACTGTGCAACCCTAACTGAGTTGATGTTAGTAGACGCCATTGGGTTTAAAGGTGAGGAAATCATGTTTTCTGCCAACATGACACCGTTAGAAGACTTTCTATTCGCCCACAAGCTAGGAGCCATTGTTAATCTAGACGATCTAACGGACTTAGATTACTTCCCCCATCTTACCACCATTCCCAAAAAGATCTGTTTGCGCTATAATCCTGGGGGCAATTTCACCATTAGTAACGAAATCATGGATACTCCCGGTGAGGCCAAATACGGAATGACTAGGCCCCAATTAACAATTGCAGTACGTAGACTAATGGAGCTTGGAGTGGAGGAATTTGGCTTGCATGCCTTTTTGGCCAGCAACACTACAACTAATGCCTATTACCCCACACTGGCGAAACTACTCTTTACAGTGGTTCGTGAATTGCACGAAGAAACTGGGGCACGCTTCACCTTTGTGAACCTCTCTGGTGGTATTGGAGTGCCCTATCATCCTAGCCAAGAACCAGCGGATATTTTCGCAATTGGAGCAGGGGTTGAAGCTGCCTTTAACGAAGTATTAGTCCCTGCTGGCTTAGGTGATCTGGCTATTGTGACCGAGCTCGGGCGCTTTATGCTCGCCCCCTATGGCCATTTGGTTGCCACCGCCATTAGGCGTAAAGAGATTTATAAGCATTATATTGGCCTAGATGCTAGTGCGGCAAATCTAATGCGTCCCGCCATGTATGGGGCTTATCACCATATTACAATTGCAGGTAAGGAAGACTATCCTCACGACCATATTTATGATGTGGTAGGAGGCCTGTGCGAGAACAACGACAAATTCGCCATTGATCGGCCTTTACCCCAAATTGATTTAGGCGATTTAGTGGTGATCCACGATACGGGCGCCCACGGCTTTTCCATGGGATATAATTATAATGGCAAGCTTCGCTCAGCTGAAATCTTGCTTAAAGAAGATGGTAGCACCGAACTTATTCGTCGGGCGGAGACACCAGAAGACTATTTCGCTACCCTCAAGCTACCTGTAGGTTCAACGACTCGCTCGTAGTTTATCTGCAAATTTGGTCCGAAACTTTGCTACCTTCGGGCCAATCACCATTTGGCAATAGGCCTGCTGAGGATTGAGTCGATAGTAATTGCGGTGATATTGCTCCGCTTCATAAAATTCTCCTAAGGGAGTTAACTCGGTAACAATGGGGTCTTCCCACAATTCTGCCATGCGTTCCATCACCTTTTCGGCTGTTTGCTTTTGAGTTTCGTCATGATAAAAAACAACCGAACGATATTGGGTGCCCTCGTCAGCCCCCTGTCGATTCAATGTGGTGGGATCATGGGTACTAAAAAAGATTTCCAGCAGTTCTTCATAACTGATTTGGGCACTATCATACTCAATCCGCACCACTTCCGCGTGGCCCGTTTCCGTATTACAAACCTGTTGATAAGTGGGATTAGGGACATGCCCACCACTATAACCAGGGATAACTTTAAGTACTCCCTGTAAATCACTGAAAATCGCCTCCAAACACCAAAAGCAGCCCCCACCAAGGGTTGCGGTTGAACGTTCCATGTCCATCTTCCTTTCATTAAATACGCTTAGAGAAAAAGGTGATTACTTGGATAATATTTACGCATTTCCCCAATATTATGAGATTGCCTTCTCCTACCGGGACATCATCCGGGAAGTTGATGTAATGGAGCA
>JAAZLB010000315.1 GCA_012799535.1 Bacillota bacterium
AAATCTTCTTTAGAGAAGATGGTTTGGGAGTCATCATAGCCCCAGCCTAACAAGGAGAGGTAATTTACCATTGCCTCTGGTAAATAACCATCGTCATGAAACTGCATTACAGATGTTGCCCCATGGCGTTTGCTAAGCAAAGCCTTGTCTGGACCTAGAATCATTGGAATGTGGGCAAACTCCGGAATAGGAAAACCCAATGCCTCATAAATCTGGATTTGCTTTGGTGTATTAGAGAGATGGTCTTCGCCCCTAATCACATGGGTGATTTTCATTAAAGCATCATCTACCACGACCGCAAAATTGTAAGTAGGCATCCCATCAGATTTATAAATGACAAAATCGTCGATCTGGGTATTTTCAAAATGTACATCACCACGAATAATATCGTGAACTACAGTTTCTCCAGTTTCTAAGGCACGAAAACGAATAGCTGGAATACGGCCTTCTGCTCGAAATGCCTCTTTTTCTGCTGCAGTTAACTGGGAACAGCGTTGATCATAGCGAGTGGGCTGACCTGCTTTAATCTGTTCTTGTCTTCTTTGATCTAATTCTTCGGGAGTACAATAACATTCGTAAGCCCGATTTAATTCCATTAATTTCTTTGCATATTTTTGGTAAATATCTAAACGTTCACTTTGATAATAAGGACCATAGTCTCCACCACGCTTAGGTCCTTCATCCCAGTCCAGACCTAAGAATTCTAAGGCATCTAAGATCACTTGGGTCGCCTCGTCTGTAGAACGAGCCAAGTCCGTATCTTCAATTCTTAAAACAAATACTCCTTTGTGATGGCGCGCATAGAGCCAATTAAATAAAGCGGTCCGCGCCCCTCCCACATGTAAGTAACCTGTTGGACTCGGTGCGAAACGCACCCTTACTGTACTCATGAAGAATTCTGCCTCCTAAAATTACCCTATCTTTTTATTTGTTTTTTACTAAATCTCGAGCTAATTCCCGGTAAGCCAAGGCACCAGGAACCTGAATCTTTGCTTCAAAAACCGGAACCCTTTCAGCCGCACTCTCTGCGAAACGAATACTTCTAGCCACCGTGTGTGGAAACAAGTGAATATTAGGAAATTCTGTTTCCAAGAGTTTGAGAATCGCTCGACCATGCAAAGTCCTACTATCAAACATGGTAGGTAAAATTCCTGCAATGGTCAACTGGCTATTCAACGTTCCTTTAACCTTAGCAATCAGTGTTAACAAAGCGTGGGTTCCTCGGACACTCAAGTACTCACAAGAGACTGGAATAATAACCTGATCTGCTGCCGCTAGAGAATTCATGGTTAAAAGACCAAGGGAAGGTTGACTATCAATCAGAATAAAATCGTATTCATCCCTAAATTCATTGACAATCTTAGTGACCCGGCGTTCCCTAGCAGGTGCATTAATTAACTGAAACTCTGCAATGGATAGATCAATGTTTGCCGGTAGTAAATCTACCCCATAATCATTAGAAATAAGTACTTCCCGGGGATTAGTGTTACGAATGAGACTATGATAAATAGTTTTCCCCAGTTCTTCCGGTTCAAAACCGGCACAATAGGTCAAACCCCCTTGGGGGTCCAAATCTAAAAGTAAAACTCGCTGTCCAATATCGGCTAAGGCAACCCCCAAATTATACGTTGAAGTGGTTTTTCCCACTCCCCCCTTTTGGTTCGCCAGCACAAAGACTGTGGCCACAACAGATCCCTCCGCTTCGTTCCTAAAGTATTTCCACGACAGTCCTAGAAACCCTGCTATTTTTGAAGGATCTTGTGATCGGGGCAAGAATAATACTGCGAAAGGGTGTGAGTTCATGTTTAATGTCTTTGT
>JAAZLB010000316.1 GCA_012799535.1 Bacillota bacterium
GGTCTAGGCTATTTGATCGTCTACGGTGGTCAGGTGTTTAACATGTCCTTAGTGATGGCAAGTGTGCTGTTGCTTTCTTTCATTTCAGTGATCTTGTATTATGGGGTGAGCCTACTTGAAGAAAGGGTGGGTCGTGGGCGTCAATAAGGAGGAAGGGATTTACCATTGCTTCCCGAATTAAATAACGTGAACTATTGTAAAGGTGAGGTGATCTTTTTTGATCCGAGTAGGAGTTGTTGGTTACGGAACTATGGGTCAAGTTCATAGCCAAGCTTACCAAGAAATAAACGATGTTGAACTGGTGGTTGTGGCTGATCCAGATCCGGAACAGCGGGCCCAAGCCCAACGTGATTTTGGAGTAGATGTAGTCAGTAATATTGAGGAATTATTGCAATCTAGTCAGGTTGATCTGGTGGATATTTGTGTGCCCACCTATTTGCATGAAACCATCCTTACCCAAGCAGTCGAAAGCAAAAAACACATTTTTCTAGAAAAACCCTTAGCTCGCACCTTAGAAGAGGGGGAGCGCATGCTAAAGCTCGCGGAGGGTTATGAGCAAAAAATTGGAGTCGGTCATGTAGTTCGCTTCACCCCAGCTTATACCGGAATTAGGGAAAGTCTTTTACAAGGTGAAATCGGACAAGCAGCTGTCGCTAGAACTTTTAGGGGCGGAAGTCAGTTCCCTAAAGGTTGGCATGATTGGTACGCAGATTTTGATTTGAGTGGTGGCGTAATTCTTGATCTAGTTATCCATGATATTGATTATTTACGCTGGCTCTTTGGGGATGTGGAGCGGGTGTATGCCAAGACAACCCACGGACGCACCACTGCCCATTTAGAGTGGGCCATGATTGTTCTCCGTTTTAAAAATGGAGTAATTGCCCATGTGGAAGGCAGTTGGACTAACTATCCTGGTGATTTTTATACCACTGTGGAAATAGCCGGTAGAGACGGTCTAATAAAATATGATAGTCGAAACGTTAATCCAATTATTACTACTACCCTCGGGGAAACGGGGGAACGGGCTGGGGTGACAGTACCAGAGAATCCCGCAGCCAAGAGTCCCTATTTAGTGGAAATTGAAGATATGATTGGGGCGATTCGGGAAGATCGGGATCCTTTAGTGACCTTGGAGGACGCTCTGGGCACTTTAAGGGTGGCCTTGGCTGCTGAAGAATCTGCCCGTTTAGGTCAAGTCATTACATTATAAGGAGGGATAGCCTTGGTTAAAGTAGGATTTTTGAGTTTAGCCCATATGCATGCCTACAGTTACGGGCATGCCCTCAATCAACTACCAAATGCGGAGTTAGTGGGTGTGTTCGATCCAGATCAAAAGAGGGGCCAAGCTGGTGCCCAACAGATGAACACTAAGTTCTTCTCAGACCCTGGCGAACTACTAAAGCAGGTGGATGGGGTTATTATCTGCTCCGAGAATAGTTTGCATCGGCACTTTACTGAGTTAGCAGCAAGCTACGGTGTCCATGTCTTGTGTGAAAAACCCATAGCAACCACTATTGAAGATGGGCAGGCAATGATTGACGTTTGCGAAAAGGCCGATGTGAAACTGCAAATCGCTTTTCCCGTGCGGTTTAACACTCCAATGATGCGGGTGAAAGAAATGCTAGAACGGGGTGCCATTGGGGAGGTTTTAGCCATCCGAGGCACCAATCATGGGCAAATGCCTGGTGGGTGGTTTGTGGATCCAGAGCTTTCTGGTGGAGGAGCGGTCATGGATCACACGGTCCACGTGGTGGATTTAATTCGTTGGTTTTTAGGGAAAGAGTTTATCTCGGTCTACGCCGAAGCTGATAATATGCTTTATGACGTGCCCATTGATGATTGTGGCATGCTCAGTCTAGAAATGGAGGGTGGCATCTTTGTCACCCAGGATCCTAGTTGGTCCCGGCCTGCAACCTATCCAACTTGGGGAAATGTGACCTTAGAGATTATCGGTACTGAGGGAGTGATTGATGTAGATGCCTTCGCCCAAAATTTCGTGGTCTACGACGATCAAAACCGCAAGGTTTCGCAAAAAACCTTCACGGAAGATATGGACTTAGGGTTAATTAAGGATTTCATTGAGATGATTGAAGAAGATCGGGAGCCGAGCATTACAGGCTACGATGGGCTCAAAGCAATGGAAGTTGCCCTAGGGGCTTATGAGTCTGCTCGACTCAAAAAGACAGTACAACTGTAATTTGAAAATAAGGCGAATTCCATCCACCTAGCTGGGTGGAATTTGCTTTTTCTAGACTTAATCCCTTGATTATTGGTCAAAAACAGTCCATACTTAATAGACAGGGATTGGTAAAGGGAGTGGTTAGAATTAGTGGATTTTTACGCCTCAAGGATTTTTTTCGAGAACACAAACGCTATTATGTTTACGGCATTGCTTCCCTCATTATAGTTAACTCCGCCCAACTGGTAATTCCCAAAATGATGGGTACCTTCACTAACCTCATCGCTAGTGGCGAATTCACCAAGGGTGATCTCCTTCGTTTTCTGGTATTTTTTGTTGGCCTTTCCCTCTTTATCGCAGGGTTTCGTTATCTTTGGCGAATTAACATTATGGGTACCTCCCGGAAAATGGAATACACCTTGCGGAATATGCTTTTTGCCCATTTACAGACTTTACCGACGGAATTTTATAACCATAACAAAACAGGAGATCTCATGGCCCATGCTACTAACGACATTCATGCGGTCCGCATGGCCTTAGGTCCTGGTGTAGTTAACTCGGTTGACGCCCTTTTCTTAACCACAGTTATTGTGATTATGATGGCTAAAACGATTAACTGGAAACTGACCTTAATTGCCCTTTTGCCCCTCTTTATAATGTTAGGGGTAAGCATTGGTTTTGGTCGGATCATCCATAGTCGTTTCCGAGGTGTGCAAGAGGCTTTTGCCTTATTAAGTGATCGGGTGCAAGAGAATCTTTCCGGAATTCGAGTTGTAAAGGGTTTCGCTAGGGAAAAAAGCGAAGTGGAACGTTTCCGAGAAGTAAACCAGCTTAATGTAGACAAGAACATGGAGTTAGTACGAATTTGGGGGCTTTTCCACCCCTTAGTGGCTTATCTTGCTACCCTAAGCTTTATTATAGTCCTCGGTTATGGTGGGGTCTTGGTCTTGGATGGCTCCATTACCATAGGGGATTTTGTAGCCTTTAATAGTTACTTGGGCATGCTCACCTGGCCGGTCATGGCTATTGGTTGGGTGATGAATATGATTCAGCGGGGGAAAGCCTCCATGGATCGCTTAAACGAGATCTTTAACCAGCAAACGGAAATTCTTGATCCTCCCACTCCCGCCTTAGAGAGCTTGCAAGGTCAAATTGAATTAAATAATCTCACCTTTACTTATCCGAATAGTAATACTCCCGTTTTGGAGGGAATTAGTGCAGAAATTTCCCCGGGACAAGTGGTGGGGATTTTAGGGCGGACTGGCTCAGGTAAGACTACCTTACTCAATCTCTTGGTTCGTTTATACAATGTGGAGCCAGGGATGATCAAATTTGATGGGGTTAATATCGATCAAATACCCCTCCATGTCTTACGCTCAAATATTGGTTATGTACCTCAGGATAGCTTTCTTTTTTCCACAACCATTCGGGAAAATATTGATTTTGGGGACACAGGTAGCGACTTAGCTACTGTTATGGACTACGCTAAAATCGCCCAGGTTTATGATAACATCGTAGAATTTCCCAACCAGTTTGATACAGTGATTGGGGAAAGGGGTGTTACCCTATCAGGGGGGCAAAAGCAGCGGATCGCGATTGCCCGCGCCTTGATTAAGGAGCCCCAGATTTTGATCATGGATGATAGTCTTTCTGCAGTGGATACAGAGACAGAAGAGGCTATTTTGCAAAACTTACGGAAGATATTTCCCGGTCGCACCGTAATCATTGTGTCTCACCGGATTTCTACCCTCAAGGGGGCTAACCAGATTCTAGTTCTAGAAGAGGGACAGATTTCCCAAAGGGGTACCCATGAAGAATTAGTTGAACAAGAGGGTTTGTATAGGGAATTGTACCATAAACAACTACTCGAAGAACAAATTGAGAGCGTAAGCTAAGGGGGTGGGGAAATGGAACATTTACAAGAAGAACAAACATTAGGAAAAGCCTATGACAGTAAACTAATGCGCCGTCTATTGCGTTACGCTAAACCCTATTGGGCTTTGATTGGTCTTTCCATTCTTTTGCTTTTAATAATTAGTGTGACCGATTTGGCCCGCCCTTATTTAGTTAAGGTAGCCATCGATGATCACATTATGGGAGCTAATCGGGATTATGTGGTGGTAGATGCTAGTGCAGATCACCCTTCAGCCGCTACTATTCAAGGAAGGACCTTAATTCGTGAGGATCGCCTTGGGGATTTAGATACAGGGGAGCACTTTAAATTAGTAAAAGAGGATGGGCAACATTTTCTCAAGAGTACTACAGGACCCCTAGTTCTTAGCCTCACAAAAGAAGAAGTGCAGCAGCTACGGGCTTGGGATACGGGGCGAATTATTCGTCTTGGTGCTGTTCTCTTTGTGGTTTTGTCTATAGGTTTTCTTTTAAATTATGCTCAAGTCTATTTACTGCAATATACTGGACAAAGGATTGTCTTTGATATTCGCCAAGAACTTTTTAGCCATGTTCAAAGCCTTTCTTTAGCCTTTTTTGATGGAAATCCCGTAGGACGTCTGGTAACTAGGATTACTAATGATACTCAAAACCTTCATGAGATGTATACCGCGGTTTTGGTCAATCTCTTTAAAGACGTCTTTATGGTTTTAGGGATTATCATCGTCATGTTTCGCTTAAATCCACGTTTAGCATGGGTTTCTCTAGCTACTTTGCCCTTAATTGTCGCGGTGACCGCAGTTTTTCGAATCAAGGCAAGAGAAGCTTACCGGGAAAC
>JAAZLB010000317.1 GCA_012799535.1 Bacillota bacterium
ATTTCCCCTCCTTAACAAGGTAAACTACTACAGACGGCGAATCCTAGTTAGAAGCAAAAAAGGAGGAAAGTAGTATGAACCGTTGGACTCGAGGTGGATTAATTGCCGCCTTATATATTGTGTTAGTGTTTGCTTTTCAATTTGCCAGTTTTGGACCAATCCAATTTAGGGTAGCGGAAGCACTGACTTTACTCCCTATGATTTATCCTGAAGCCATTGGTGGAATTTATGTGGGAACCATGTTAGCCAACATCTTAGGTGGTCTTGGGCCCTGGGACATTTTCGGTGGAAGCCTAATTAGTCTATTAGCAGCCTATATCACCTATCGTTATCGGGGGTCATGGATCGCTTATGCATCTCCTATCGTGCTTAACGCATTTTTGGTAAGCCTATATCTACGCTTGGTTTTTGCAGTACCTTATTGGCCCATCGTTTTGAGTATTGCCCTTGGGCAAAGTGTCGTGGTGTTAGGTTTGGGAATTCCTTTACTGCGCTGGGTGCGAAAAAACCAAGAGAGATTTCTATAGGCTTATAATCTCCTGGAGAATCTGCTCCCGGTAAAGATTCAAGGCTTTAAAATCCATCTGTTCTTTATAATAGGCTTCCAGTTGGCCATGACCTTCCTTAGCTTGCTGTAAAGCGTGAAAGCCTAGATCCAAAAGTTCTCGAAACAGATCCTCATCACCACTATTGATTTTTGGCCCTGCACCTACCCCGAAATCTACTGGCACGCCAGGAATATAAGCTAAGGGATCTAATTCTAAAGATGTGAGCACTGCTAACCTTAGTTCTGGAATTAACAGGTGCAATATCTTGTGGGGGTCTAGGGGATAGTGGAAAATCTCCGTATCCACCCCCACACTTTGGGCGTGACTGGCCAGTTTTTCTAAGCATTGGGGCCGTCCAGTACCAGGGTCACCAGTTAAAATATAAATCTGATCATATGCTGCTACCAAAGTACGGATGTGACTTACATAACCTTCAGGAGTAAGGGCGGATGCAAAAAGATGCCTTTGGCGCCCTAGGGGAGTAGTATAGCTTGTTCTATACTTATCTAGGCGTGCCATCATGTCCCCTAAGAAATCCTGAGTTTCAAGTTGATAACTATGATTTTTTTCCACTATGTTTTCTTCTAGTAAGCGAGCAGCCTCAAAGTAACGGAAGGCGGTGGTGAAATACCTCTGCTTTTCTTTGCCTCGAGCCATAATTTCTTCTCGATGCTCCTGTAAATTTTTGGAATTCAAAAAGTTCTCCAAACAAATCAACCGATCTCGACAACCCGGCCACTCTGCCTCAAGGGCATGGGGCCGAGTGGCATCAATAAGAGCCACACCTAAGTCTGGAAAAGCCACTGCATCGAGGGAATTAGAGTCAGAACTACAAAAGAATAACTCACGGGCATAACCTTGCTGCCCTAAGGCGCTAGCCAGCCCCCTCATAAAATGGGATTTACCCGTTCCTGGCCCACCTTTTAGCAGATAAATCCGCTGAGCATCTTCTCCGATTATGTGCTGAAACAGGGGGAAAAAACCTCTCCCCGAATTGCTACCGGCAAAAAAATGACGCAATAAAGGCACCTTAAGCCCTCCCTTGGGAATCTACTTCTTCTAGTATATTCCCCCGAATTGCTTAGTGCCTACCCACCTTTAATTTGGCGAACTAATTTATCACGAGAAATCAGAATAATTCTCCCACAGGTGGTGCACTTCAAGCGCGTGTCTACACCAGGCTTGAGCACCTCCCAGGTTTGACCTCCACAAGCGTGTTTCTTCTTTAAGCGTAGAATTTGCCCAACTTCGTGCATAGTCATCCCCCCCATGTTTTTCTTCCACTACTATTATTATAGCATAGGCTGGCTAATTTTTATAAAAGGGGATCTGTTGTGCAGGGAGAATAAACAGGGAGATGACTAGATTTAGAAAGGATGAAAAAGTTTGAAAAAGATTAATGCTGCACTTTTTGCTTTAATTTTGTCTCTTTCGTTGCTTTCTGCCCCTCTCAATCTTTGGGCCCAAGAGCAAGAAGCGGTCGCAACAGTCAATGGGGTGGTTATTACTAGGGAGCAATTTATTGATCTTTTAGAGGAGCAATTTGGCCCCTATGCCCTACAGGAGCTAATTCAAAGGGAGCTTGTGAACCAAAAAGCGGAAGCCTTGCAAGTGAGTATAGATGACGAGCAATTTGCGGAAATCTATGAAGTGATCCTCCAACAGCTTGGTGGCCCCCAGGGACTTTACATGTTCCTAATGCAAAACAACGCTACTGAAGAGCAATTTAAGGAACAAGTACGTTGGAATATGCTTCTAAGTGAATTAGCCAGTAGCGAAGTAGAAGTCACAGAAGAAGCTTTGGCTCAATGGTTTGAGCAAAACCAGGACTACTACGATACACCTGAAATGGTGGAAGTAAGCCATATTTTAGTAGATAGTGAAGAAGAAGCTAAAGAGATCTTAGCCTCACTAAAAGCAGGTGAAGATTTTGAGGCCCTGGCCAAAGAAAAGTCTCAAGATCCAGGTAGCGCTGTTGCCGGTGGCTATCTAGGTAACATTGAGAAAGGTATTACCGTCCCTGAATTTGAAGAAACCGCCTTCAGCTTGCCCATTGGAGAATTCGGTCTAGCCCAAAGCATGTTCGGTTGGCACATTGTCCTAGTGCATGAAAAAACCGACCACGAAAAGGCAGTCTTTAGCGAAATTCGAGATCGAGTAGAACGGGATTATCGAAGTAATCAAGCTCTAGATGCGCGCAGCTTCCTGAACAAATTAGAGACGGATGCAGATATTGATCTGTTCTGGCAACCGAGATAAACAAGATTAAGCTTAGCAAGAAGATGCCCTCATCCTCTAGGACAAGGGCATCTTTTGTTATTATGATTTTTGCCAGCGTAAAATAGGCTGACGAGCGGCGCGAGACTCATCTAATCTAGTAACTGGAGTATGATGAGGTGCGGAAGTAAGATTCTCTGGATTATCTTTGGCCTCTTGGGCGATTGCTCGCATCGCTTCAATGAACTCATCAAGGGTAGACTTTGGTTCCGTTTCAGTAGGTTCAATCATAATAGCCTCATCCACAATCAAAGGGAAGTAGACAGTAGGTGCATGATAACCATAATCTAGCAAACGTTTGGCGATATCCGTTGTGCGAACACCTAATTCCTTTTGCCACATGCCAGATAAGACAAACTCATGCTTGCAATGGCGATCTACTGGCAAATAGTAGACATCTTGCAAACGACGCATCATGTAGTTAGCATGTAGCACGGCGATTTCACTCACTTCCCTTAAACCTTGTGGTCCGTGGGAGAGAATGTAAGCATAGGCCTTGGCGTAAACCAAGAAGTTTCCGTAGAAAGACTTAAGCCGTCCAATCGAATGTTCAGGAGTGGCAAAGACATACTTGTCGCCCTCTTTTCGCACAACAGGTCCAGGCAAGAATGGTGCTAAATCTTTAGAAACGCTAATGGGTCCAGAACCTGGTCCACCGCCACCATGGGGGGTGGAAAAAGTTTTGTGTAAGTTGTAATGAACCACATCAAAGCCCATATCACCAGGGCGGACAATGCCTAAGATGGCATTAGCATTAGCGCCATCATAGTACAAAAGACCACCAACATCATGGACTATCTGAGATATTGTACAGATATTTTCATCAAAAAGTCCCAGAGTGTTAGGGTTGGTCAACATTAAGCCAGCAGTGTTGGGTCCTACTAGTTTTTTCAAAGCTTCCACATCTACCCCACCCCGGTCATCAGAAGGCACTTCGACTACCTTATAGCCCACCATAGCACAACTTGCAGGGTTGGTTCCATGGGCTGAGTCCGGGATTAACATCTCATTACGATGACCTTCTCCATTGTGGGCATGAAACGCCTTAATCACCATCAAACCTGCCAATTCACCATGGGCTCCTGCAGCCGGTTGTAACGTGGTAGCCTCTAAGCCAGAGATGATGGCTAGATACTCACTGAGATTGTACATGAGCTCTAATGCTCCCTGTACGCTGCTCTCTGGTTGGTAAGGGTGAATAGCAGCAAAACCTGGTAAGCTAGTCACATCTTCATGCACCCGCGGGTTGTACTTCATTGTACAAGAGCCTAAGGGGTAAAAACCCACATCTACACCATGATTTAATCTAGAAAGCTGGGTGTAATGGCGAATCACTTCTAGCTCACTAACTTCAGGTAATTCTGCAGGTTGGGTCCGCAGATGTTCTTGAGGAATGAGCTGATCAATCGAAACCTCTGGTACATCTAGAGCTGGCAAACGATAGCCCCGGCGCCCAGGGGTAGAACGTTCAAAGATTAAGGGGACAACTCTTTTTGTAGTCATTAGATCAACCCCCTTAACAGAGTAGTAAAGGTATCCATTTCTTCTTTAGTCCGGGCTTCAGTCACAGAAAAGAGGACATGACCAGGCAGACCATAACGATCCAAGGGCAAGCCACCTAAAAAGCCCTTTTCTAGAAGCTTAAGGTTTATTTCTTCCCAGTCCACATCTCCTTGAATTACAAACTCCCTAAAGGAAGGAGCAGAGAATGGAGAAGAAAGTCCGTCAATGGTTAAGATTTGTTGCTTAAAGTAATGGGCTTTTTGGAGACAGTGGTTACCCACCTCTTGATAACCCTCTTTACCGAGAATATTGAGGTAAATTGCGGCCACAAGTGCGTTTAAAGCCTGGTTAGAACAAATGTTGGAGGTAGCTTTTTCGCGGCGAATGTGCTGTTCCCTAGTTTGTAAGGTGAGCACAAACCCCCGCCTTCCTTCAGTGTCCACAGTTTCACCCACAACCCGTCCAGGCATCCGTCTTACTAATTTAGACCCACTGGTAGCGAAAAAACCTAAAGATGGCCCACCAAAGCCCATGGCGTTACCTAGGCTTTGCCCATCACCAACAACAATATCCGCTCCTAGTTCACCTGGTGCCTTCAATACACTGAGGCTAATAGGGTCTACTGCCATAATGAATAAGCCACCATGTTCATGGATTCGTTCACCGAGACAAGCTGCATTTTCCAAAAGTCCGAAGAAGTTTGGCTGTTGCACAACAACACAAGCCACCTCAGACCAGTTAACACCTTCTAAAGCTTGAGCATCAATCAGTCCTGTTTGCCCATCATAAGGTAAATAGGCGATCTGCACATCTTGATTTTCCAAATATAGTTTTACAACCTCTTGCCACTCAGGATGTAAAGTGCTTGGTAGTACTACCAACTCCCGTCTAGTTGCGGCACAAGCCATTAAGCAGGCCTCAGCCAGAGCTGTTGCCCCATCATACATAGAAGCATTGGCCACTTCCATGCCAGTAATTTCCGCAATGAGGCTTTGGTATTCAAATGTACTCTGTAGAACCCCTTGGCTAATTTCCGCTTGATAGGGAGTGTAGGCTGTGAGAAACTCCCCCCTGCCCACGATGTGTTTTATGGCACTGGGGATGAGGTGATCATAGGCCCCTGCTCCCATAAAGGAAACTACCGAATTTAAATCTGTATTTTTCTGAGCTAGAGCCTGAAAATGCTTGACTAGCTCTGCTTCGGTAAGGGCTTCTGGTAAATCTAAATCTGTATCTAGTCGAATATGTTGGGGGATATCATCAAAAAGTTCCTGTACGGAGCTAATCCCCAAGGTGTCCAGCATTTCCTGCTTTTCAGCTTGAGTAAGGGGAATATAACGCATAACTAAACCCCCTTCAAGAACGCTTCATACTCCTGTTGATTCATCAAGTCGCCAGTTTGAGCCACACCTTCTACTTTGATCTCCGCAATCCAACCACGCTCAAGAGGAGACTCATTGATTAGCTCAGGGCTATCTTCTAACTCCTCGTTAACTGCCACAATCTCGCCACCAACAGGGGCATAAATGTCAGAAACTGCCTTAACAGACTCTACAACGGCGAAGCCTTCGCCTTCTTCTACTACATCGCCCACTTCAGGTAAATCCACAAAGACCACGTCTCCTAATTCGCTTTGGGCAAAATCACTGATACCCACCCGGACAATGTTATCCTTGACAATTACCCATTCATGTTCTTTAGTGTACAAAATTTTCTCGCTCATGTTATACCTCCTCTTTATTTTTGGCCCTAACTCAAAAAGCGGCCCTTGATAATCTCGCCTTGAGCTGGCTTTTTCCTAATCTGAACCTGAATAATCGTGCCTGGCTTACTATTATCCACCTCCACATAACCCATGCCAATAGGCTTATTGAGAGAAGGCGAATGGGTTCCGCTAGTAACTACCCCAATTTCTCGTCCGTCTTGGTCCAGTAAGGAGTAACCTTGACGGGGGATCCCTTTTTCTAGCATGGTGAAGGCCACAAGCTTACGAGTAATCCCCTGTTCTCGTATTCGTTGCAAGGCTTCTCGCCCAATGAAATCACCCTTATCAAACTTCACAAAGCGACCTAAGCCCGCCTCTAAAGGGTTAATTTCTTCGCTAACGTCGTTACCGTACAAGGGCATGCGCATTTCTAATCGCAAGGTGTCCCTTGCCCCAAGACCAATGGGTGCTACTCCATATTTTTCCCCATGGGCAGTTAGCTCATCCCACAATTGTTCTGCTAAAGCGTTGGGGAAGTACAATTCAAAACCATCTTCCCCAGTGTAACCAGTGCGAGATAAGAGTATGTTGATACCCTTAAATTTAGTTTCTATAAAGGTATAGTTTTTTAAGTCAGCTAAGGAAATCTTGAGTACTTCTTCAACTAAAGGTGCAGATTTTGGCCCTTGTACAGCAATTAGAGCAAGTTCCCCAGTACGGTCAGCCAACTTAGTACCTGGTAATAAATGCTTCTCAATCCAAGCATAATCCTTAGCGGTGTTAGCCGCGTTAACCACTAACAAGAAGCCATCTTTAGTACGATAGACTAAAATATCATCAATAATTCCACCCTGTTCTGTGGTTAGACAGGTATATTGAATCTCTCCTACAGCCAATTGACTAGCATCATTGGTGGTTAGCGAATTAACTGTGGCTAACGCTCCCGGTCCGGTCAATTCGAATTCGCCCATATGGCTTAAATCGAATAGGCCAACCTTGGATCGTACAGTTAAATGTTCTTCCAAGACACCAGTATATTGCACTGGCATCTCAAACCCTGCATAGTCTACCATCTTAGCACCTAAAGACCTATGTTTGGCGGTCAAGGGCGTCTGTTTCAATTACCTCTCCCCTTTCTTTTCTAAAACGGGTCCATCATAAAGGTAAAACCTACTTCTCCACAGGAAAGCAGTTTCCTTCTGTCACCTTTCTTAGCCGGTTGTATATGATAATAAGCAAGAATTGGGTCAAATAAGGGGGAGAAGATAATGGGCTTAATTAAGAAGATTGTTGATCCCATTTTAAAGTCCCGTAGAAAAACTATGATTTTAATCTGGCGACGGCGTCGCCACAGCTAGTTATGCACATTATCCACAACCGCTGTTGATAACTTTGTGGATATTACCGGTTTAATAAAAAGAGCAAGAGTATTCCAATGGCAATCACGATAATCCAACCTGTTCGGACTATCCTCCGAGTCTCCTGAGAAGTACGTAATTCACTTTTATAGCGATGTCGGTCTGATTTGCTCGCTTGCTTCATCAGGTCCACACCGCGGCCAATATCTCCCGATTTACGATACAACACCCCTAAGTTGTGGGTCGCGGTGGGATTGCCAGGATCTAAGGCTAGTGCCTGTTCATAGGCGGCTTTAGCTCGATCCGTCCAACCTCGTTCAGCGTAAATATTACCCAGATTAGAATAGGGATTAGATAATTGGGGATCCTTTTGAATGGCCATGTTAAAGCAATCTTCCGCTTGTCTTAAATCCTTTTTTCGCGCAAATACAACCCCCAGCTTATTCCAAGCCTGTGCGTGATTCGGATCCACATCGAGAATCTGCCGCAGGTTTTCCTCTGCTTGCTCTAAATCCCACTTTTCTAAATGGATCAGGGTTTCTTGGTAAAGTTCTTCCACGTTAAGTGCCACTGGTGGTCACCACCTTCCCCCTAGTATGATCCTTATTATACCTAAAAACCCGTAAGAAAGGCAACTAAAGGAACCTAATCCGCAAGAGGTTAGCAAGAAGCCATAGACCGCCTAAGCCTAA
>JAAZLB010000318.1 GCA_012799535.1 Bacillota bacterium
CACCTTACTGACAATCCTTGCGCCTATTTACCCTCACCAAAGCTTCCCCAAAATTTACCCCAGATCTTGACAGAAGTGGAGGTAATTACCTTATTGGAAGCTCCCACTTTGGATAAACCTACCGGGTATCGGGATCGTGCCATGTTAGAGGTGTTATACGGTTCTGGTTTACGGGTTTCTGAGCTAATCGGTTTAAATGTAGGGGACATTGACTCCATGGGTTTTGTTCGCTGTGTGGGAAAGGGCAATAAAGAGAGAATCATTCCCCTCGGTCAGCACGCCCTACAAGCTACCAATAACTATCTTGAATATGCGAGACCCCGCCTTCAACGGAATCCCCGGGAGCGGGCTTTATTTCTCAATGCTCGGGGTAATCGTCTCACAAGACAGGGTTTTTGGAAAATTATCAAGCAGTGGGCGAAAAAGGCAGGAATAGAAAAGGAGATTTCTCCCCATATGCTTAGGCATTCTTTCGCCACCCACCTCTTACGACACGGTGCAGATTTGCGCTCAGTTCAGGAAATGTTAGGACATGCTGATTTGTCAACCACGCAAATCTATACCCATTTAGATAAAGGACAACTACGGGATGTTTATCAACATAGCCATCCTAGAGCTCAAAAGGAGGAGTCATAATGAAACGTATTGCTATTATTGTTTTAGATAGTGTAGGGGTAGGGGAACTACCAGATGCTCATCTCTATGGTGATGTGGGGAGTAACACCTTGGGAAACACCGCCAAGGCAGTAGGGGGACTAAAAATGCCCTACGCCCAAGCCTTAGGACTAGGCAACATTATTCCCATTGAGGGAGTGCCTCAAACCACCTTAGCCCAAGGAGCCTGGGGGAAAATGGCTGAAAGATCTGCAGGAAAGGATACCACTACGGGTCATTGGGAAATAGCTGGTTTGATTCTAGATTCGCCTTTCCCCACCTATCCCAATGGCTTCCCTCCTGAAGTAATTGAAGAATTTGAACGACGGATTGGACGCAAAACTCTTGCTAATTATCCCGCTTCCGGTACAACTATCATTGAAGAACTCGGGGAAGAACACGTCAAAACCGGTTTTCCCATTGTGTATACCTCTGCGGACAGTGTGTTTCAAATTGCAGCCCATGAAGAAGTTGTTCCCTTAGAGACTTTGTATGAATGGTGTACCATTGCGAGGGAGATTCTTCAAGGGGAACATGCAGTTGGCAGAGTGATTGCCCGTCCTTTTGTCGGTGAAGTTGGTTCTTTCAAACGCACTCCAAATCGACACGACTACAGTCTACCACCGTTTCAACCAACCGTTTTAAATGCATTGGTTGAAGCAGGGATTGCGGTCCACGGTGTGGGTAAGATTAACGATATCTTCGCAGGACAAGGCATATCCACCACCACACCTACCAAGAACAACATGGAGGGTGTTGATGCGGTAATTCGACTTCTTCAAGAAAAACAAGAGAATTGTCTAATTTTCGCTAACCTAGTTGATTTTGATATGCTCTGGGGGCATCGTAATGATCCAGTAAACTATGCTAAAGGATTAGAAGAATTTGATGCCCGTTTGCCAGAAATCTTAGGTGCTTTACAAGACGGGGATTTTGTGCTGATCACAGCGGATCATGGTTGTGATCCCACTACACCGAGTACAGACCATTCAAGGGAATATGTGCCCCTTTTAGTGGCCGGACCTTCCATCAAGTCTAAGGATTTAGGAACTCGTAACACCTTCGCTGATGTGGCAAAGACTGTTTCAGACTATTTCGAGGTCAATTATGAGACCGTGGGTGAGAGCTTTCTAGAAGTAATTCTAGATAAGGAGGATGATCAAAAATGATGCATGCAGTAGAGATCATTCGAAAGAAAAGGGATGGAGAACGCCTAACTAGGGCGGAGTTGGAGTTCTTAATTCAAGGCTATGTGGCAGGGGAAATCCCCGATTATCAAATGGCAGCTTGGAATATGGCAGTATATTTTCAGGGCATGGATCCTGAAGAGATTACTAATCTGACTTTGATTATGGCCGAATCTGGAGACACCTTAGATTTAAGCCAAATCCTCGGAGTTAAGGTAGATAAGCACTCCACCGGGGGAGTGGGGGATACCACCACCCTAATTGTGGCTCCTTTAGTGGCTAGCTGTGGTGTTCCTGTGGCTAAAATGTCCGGACGTGGTCTTGGCCATACAGGTGGAACAGTTGATAAGCTAGAAAGTATTCCTGGCTATCGGGTAGAATTGGGCCCAGAAGAATTCATTAACCAGGTGAATCAAATCGGAGTAAGTGTTGTAGGGCAAACGGGAGAACTAGCTCCCGCGGATAAATTACTCTACGCCTTGCGTGATGTGACCTCCACCGTTGAGTCAATCCCCTTGATTGCTTCTTCCATTATGAGTAAAAAGATCGCGGCAGGTGCAGATGGTTTTGTCCTAGATGTGAAAGCTGGTAGTGGGGCATTCATGAAATCAGAAGAGGATGCAGTAGAGTTAGCTAAAACCATGGTTCAAATCGGGACCTTAGCTAAGCGCTCAACTGTAGCTTTAGTAACTGACATGAACCAACCACTAGGGCGGGGCATCGGCAATGCCTTAGAGGTAAAGGAAGCAATTCTTACCCTACAAGGACAAGGTCCCGAACGTCTTACCGAACTTTGTCTAGAGCTGTCTGTGGAAATGTTACTTTTAGCTGGTGTCACTAATAATCATGGGGAAGCAAGGGAGTTGTTAGAGACTAACCTCCATAATGGGGCTGCCCTGAAGAAGTTTGGGGAACTTATTGCTGCCCAAGGAGGAGATCCAAGGGTAATTGAAGATTTGAGTTTGCTACCGCAAGCCCAGTTTCAAGAAGATGTATTGGCACCGCGAGGAGGTTATATCCAAAAACTAGACCCTCTTGAAATAGGGGGCACTGCAATGGAATTAGGTGCAGGGCGGGAAACGAAGGATACGATTATCGATCTAGCGGTTGGATTAGAACTAAAGTGCCAAGTGGGAGATTATGTTAAAGAAGGGGATGTTTTAGCCCGAATTTACGGTAACAAGGGGGAACTTATGCCCCATGGAGTTGCCCGTTGTAGTAAAGCATTTACAATTGGTGATACTCAACCACCTACTCTTCCCTTAATCTACAGAAAAATCACTGTAAAAGACGTATAATGGGGCCTCTGGCCCCATATTTATTGTAATGTGGAAGGGGGAGAGATTTTGGGCAACTTGCGCCTGTTAAGTTTGATCACCATGGTCATAATCATCTTCGTGGGATTAAGCGGCCCAGTGTACAGTCTGGAACTTACCAGTAAGGCCGGCCTTTTAATGGATCCAGTTAGTGGGCGTGTCTTTTTAGAGCACAACAGTGAAGAAGCGCTTCCTGTTGCTAGTATTTCTAAATTAATGACTTTAGTTCTAATTTTAGAGGCACTGGAACGGGGCGAGATAGCTCTTACTGACGTGGTTACAGCCAGCCCCTTTGCTGCCAGTAAACGAGGAACTCGCATCTGGTTAGAGGCTGGTGAGCAACTGACCTTACAAGAGTTACTCTACGCTATAGCAGTAGGTTCCGCCAACGATGGGGCGGTGGCGGTGGCCGAATATCTCGCAGGAAGTGAGCCCAATTTTGTGCAACTTATGAACCTAAGGGCTCAAGAGCTAGGTTTAGAAAAGACTGTATTCGTCAATTGCACCGGTCTGCCTGAAGAGGATCAACATAACATGATGAGTGCCAAAGATGTGGCCGTTTTAGCGAAACATGCACTTCAAGTTCCTACCCTTTTAGAATATGTTTCCACTTATGAATACACCATGCGCTCCAACACCACAAAAATCCCTGTGTTGTGGAATGCTAACCGACTTTTGCGCCGTTATTACGGTGTAGACGGTTTAAAAACTGGTTTTACCACCGAAGCGGGCTATTGCTTAGCAGTGACTGCCCAAAGGGATCAGTTGCGCTTGCTCGCAGTAACCCTAGGACATAAAACTGACTCCGATCGGGAAAGCGAAGCCCGGTCCTTGCTGGATTATGGTTTTCGCAAATATGAGAGCCTTCAACTCTATGCTCAAAACGCTGTAGTCAGCGCCTACGAGTGCCCCACTGGCGAACCGCAAGTAATCGACGTGGTTTTGCCCCAAGATTTTTATGTTACAGTAGAACGGGGCCGTGAGCTAGATCTTACTAGCATCATCAGCCTGGAGCAAGAGCTAAGTGCTCCCCTAGCTCAAGGGACTGTAGTGGGTACTATCACCGTCTTATATCAAGATCAGGTAGTGGGCGAACATCCTCTCATCATTAACCAACCAGTTCACAAAGCTAATCTAACCACCTTGTTGTTACGCCTGAGCCGGGCTTTAGCCAAAGCTATCTATTGATGCACTATTTTTGCAACTTTTTGCCATTCCTGGCAGGTAAATGACTTTTCCCCTCGAAAGCTTTCTTAAATTGGAAATGGGAGGGAGAACTGTGCACTATAGCTTCGAAATAGAGGGACAAGCATTGTTAGCCACCCTCGAGGGTGAGCTAGACCTTCATACATCGCCAGAATTCAAAGAAGAGATCATCACAATCTTTGAAACCCACCCCCAGATCAAGTACTTAATCATCAATGTGCAAGGAATGTCCTTTATTGACAGCTCCGGTTTGGGAGTGATTTTAGGACGTTACCGCGAATTACAGACTAGGGGTGGCAAGCTTTTTTTCGTGCAAGCCAATCCCCAGATTAAGCGTATCCTTCAGCTTTCGGGATTTCAAAAAATCTCCGAATTCGCCAATTCCGCTAACGAAGTTTTAGAACGGATCTAAGGAGGCAACTGGAATGGAAAGTACAAATTGGATCAAGCTTGAGTTCCCAAGTGATACCCGGAATGTAGCTTTCGCACGTACCGCCCTAGCTCTATTTGCAGCCCAGTTGGACTGGACCTTAGATGAGCTAGAAGATATTAAGGTAGCGGTCTCCGAAGCGGTTTCCAATAGCATTATCCATGGTTACCAATTGCAGGAGGGAATTGTTCATGTCCACGCCTCCCACTCTAACCAAATCTTAAAGATTACTATTGAGGATTTCGGTCAAGGCATTGCCGATATTGAGCAAGCAACAGAAACGGGATATAGTAGTATTCCTGAAGAAAGAATGGGCTTAGGCTTCACTTTTATGTATGAATATATGGATGAAGTGCAAGTAATTTCTGAAGTGAATGTGGGCACCAAGGTGACCATGTTTAAACGAGTCGGGCACCCAGAAAGCCATGGAACAAACTAGGCTCTTAATTCGCCAGTCCCAACAAGGAGATTCTGAGGCCCGCAATCAATTAGTAGAGGAAAATTTAGCTTTAGTCCGCAGTGTGGCCTCGAGGTTTTTGGATCGAGGATTAGAGTTTGAAGATTTAGTTCAAATCGGTTCCTTAGGTTTATTAAAGGCGATTCGGGACTTTAACTTTGAGTTCGAAGTGCGTTTTTCTACCTATGCAGTACCAAAAATCATGGGCGAAATCAAACAGCACTTAAGGCACTCTTCCCCTTTACAGGTAAGTCGTTCCTTAAAAAAACTGGCGTCAGAAGCCATTAGTGCCAAAGATCAGTTGGCCCAGACTCTAGGTAGGAGCCCTACTATTTCCGAAATCGCCACCCATTTAGAGGTGGAACGGGAAGAGGTGGTCACTGCCTTAGATGCAGTGGCACCGGTGTATTCATTACAAGCACCATTACAAGGTACAGATGATTCTCCCGAATTCCAAGATTTTATTGCTACAACAGAGGACCAGGAACACTTCCTTTTAAAGCAAGCCTTGGAAAAACTTGAACCCCAAGAGCAACAACTCATTTTGCTTCGTTATTTTGCAGAGCGGAGTCAAACCGAGGTTGCAGAAACACTAGGGATTTCCCAGGCTCAGATTTCCCGCATGGAAGCACGTATTATTCGCCAATTGCGACATGAATTGTAGTAGAAAAGGTGAAATATTTTGTTGGCAGATTTACATTTACATACAACCGAATCAGATGGCACTTGGTCCCCACA
>JAAZLB010000319.1 GCA_012799535.1 Bacillota bacterium
GAACGGTACATTTCTTGACTTAGCTTTTTATACAAAATTTCGTTAACCAAGGTACTCTTGCCAGACCCAGACACTCCCGTAACAGCCACAAAGACCCCCAAGGGAATCTTTACATCAATATTTTTCAGATTATTTTCTCGGGCACCCTTGATCTGCAACCAATTCCCGTTAGGCTTCCGCCTTTCTCTAGGAACTCTAATCAGTCTTTCTCCAGTTAAATATTGACCAGTAATAGATTCAGGGGTAGCACAAATCGCATCCCAAGTACCCTCAGCCACTACTTCGCCACCATGGACTCCCGCCCCTGGACCCATATCAATAATCCAATCCGCGGCCTCCATAGTCTCTTCATCGTGCTCTACAACAATTAAGGTGTTTCCTAAATCCCGCAATTCCTTTAAGGTGTCTAATAATCTGGCGTTATCCCTTTGATGTAGTCCAATACTAGGTTCATCTAAGATGTATAAAACCCCCACTAAGCTCGAGCCAACCTGAGTTGCTAAGCGAATCCTCTGGGCTTCTCCCCCAGAAAGGGTGGCGGAGGCCCGATTGAGGGTGAGATAATCCAAACCCACATTGACCAAAAAGCCTAGGCGCTCTTTTATTTCTTTCAAGACTTGGGCTGCAATCAATTCTTCCCTGGGGGTTAAACTCAAATCCTCGAAGAAGTCTAAGCATTCTTTAATCGATAACTCTGTAACGGCCATTATATTCTTGTCCCCCACAGTAACACCTAAAACTTCTGGACGAAGACGCCTACCGCCACACTCAGTACAAGTGCGCACACTCATGTATTGTTCCACATCTTGCCGCACCCAATCGGAGGTACTTTCACGATAACGTCTTTCCAAAAAGGGAATTAGCCCCTCATAAGGTGCTTCGTAGAGGCGTTCTCGCCCTGCGCTATTGGTGTAATAAAAGCTCACTAACTCAGAATCTAAACCGTTGAGGAGCAGATCAAGTTGATCCTGGGGTAATTCTCCTAGGGGGATTTCCGGATCAATAGCATACTTCTCACAAACCCTTTCTAAAATAGCCTGGAGCCAGCGACTTTTACTATCCCGCCAAGGAATAAGGCCCCCTTCTGCTAACGATAGCTCTGGGTTAATAATTAAATCAGGATCGATCTCCTGCCTAGTTCCTAAACCTTCACAAGTGGGACAGGCTCCATAGGGACTATTAAAAGAAAACATACGGGGGGTAAGTTCTTCCATAGAAATTCCACAATCAATACAGGCGAACTTCTCACTAAACATGAGCTCCTCTTGGTCCACCACATCAACTAAAACCACCCCATCACCATGTTGCAGGGCAATTTGTACAGAATCACTTAGGCGTCCCATAATATCTGGGCGCACACTCAAACGATCCACCACAATTTCAATGCTGTGTTGCTTATTCTTCTCCAAAGTGAGTTCGTCTGTAACCTCGCGAATTTCCCCATCCACCCGTACACGAACAAAACCATCCTTGCGAATTTGCTCAAAAACTTTCTTATGCTCACCTTTCCGTCCCCGAACAACAGGGGCCAAGATTTGAACCCTAGTTCGTTCAGGTAAGCCCAAAATCTGGTCCACTATCTGTTCCACCGTTTGCTGGGCAATTGGTTGTCCACAGTTAGGGCAATGGGGACGCCCCACCCGGGCAAAAAGTAGACGCAAATAGTCATAAATCTCCGTTACCGTCCCCACTGTGGAGCGGGGATTACGACTGGTAGTCTTTTGGTCAATAGAAATGGCGGGAGACAGTCCCTCAATCAAATCCACATCTGGTTTATCCATCTGACCTAAAAACTGCCTAGCATAGGCAGAAAGGGACTCTACATAACGCCTTTGTCCTTCTGCATAAATGGTATCGAAGGCTAAAGAAGATTTACCTGAACCAGACAAACC
>JAAZLB010000320.1 GCA_012799535.1 Bacillota bacterium
AACATGTCTGATCGGATTGTTGTGATCGACCAGGGGATTGTTCAACAGTTGGGAAGCCCCCGGGATATTTATAATAATCCTAGCAATCTATTTGTTGCAGACTTTATAGGTGATCGTAACATCCTGCAGGTTGAAGTTGTGGAGATGGGTGAAGTGTATGCTCAGGTCAGATTGGGCGATAACGTAGTGGACATTAGGTGTTCTGATCAGGCCTATTGCCCCAATCAAGAGGCTAAATTAGCGGTTTTGGCCATTCACATGGATAAGATGCGCATATCTTGTGATCCGGTGCCGAACTCATTAGTGGGTGAGGTTCTATCTGTACACTATGCTGGGTCCCAGATTAGAATTGAACTTGAAGTAGCTGATAAAGTCATTACGGTGGTGGAATATCAAAAGAGTGAGTGTAGTTGCAAGCCAGGGGATCTAGTTTATATTTCTTGGGACGATAGCGGAGCGATCTTACTTCCTCTAGAAGAGAAGTGGGAAGAAAGAGGTTTAGCATGAGAAAGTTAAAGCAGAATGCTCTAGCCATACCTATTTTAGTTTGGTTCGGATTTTTAGTAGGTGTACCTCTCATCTTTGTGTTTGTTCTTAGTTTTCTATCTAGGGATAGTCTGGGGAATATCGTGTTTCAATTTACGTTAGATAACTACAAACGGGTCTTTGATCCCATTTACTTAAGGGTTTTTCTCAACTCTTTTTTACTGGCTATGCTTACGGGCCTTGTAACACTAATTATTGGTTATCCTGTAGCTTACATTACAGCTAATCTTGAACCTAAAAAGCGTTCTTTGGCCATAGGCTTGATTATGCTTCCCTTTTGGATCTCAAGCCTACTGCGAACTTATGGCTGGGTGATCCTTTTAGGGAATACGGGGATTATAAATAATGTACTTTTGGCCTTAAACTTAATTGAGAAGCCTATCCCCATGATGTATAAGTTTAGTACTACCTTAATCGGTACCGCCTATATGTTGATTCCCTTTATGGTTATTGCTATCTTTAATTCCGTGGATAAGCTAGACAGATCCTTACTAGAAGCCTCCTATGATTTAGGAGCAGGAAAACTGAAGACGTTCTTGAAGATCACAATTCCCCTGACCATACCAGGAATCGCCGGGGGTTTTACTTTAGTGTTCATCCCCGCTTTGGGCCTTTATTTTATCTCCGATCTTTTAGGAGGCGGAAATACGGTCTTTTTGGGCAATTTAATTAACTCCCAAGTTACTAAAGGTAGAAATAGACCACTTGCAGCCGCTTTTTCGGTGGGCATGATTGTGCTCGTCTTACTCACTATGTCGGTATATGGTAGGATTACGAAGGACAATAGGGAAGGATTATTTTTATGAAGACTAAGACTAATGGATTTGGTGTTTTCTATCTATCGCTTTTCTTCGTCTTATTATATCTTCCAGTGCTCAGCGTGATCTTATATTCCTTTAATGCCAGCCCCTCCACGGCCCAGTGGACTGGTTTCACTTTTGACTGGTATCGGGAGCTATTTAGGGACAGAGTGATCGCAGAATCCTTTAAAATAAGTATCCAGGTAGCTTTTTTGACCGCCATGTTATCAGCCATACTCGGTACCGCTACCGCTATTATTTCTATGTCCGTGACTGAGAAAATGAAAAAGACCATCCAAGGAGTGATGGTTTTACCCTTGTTGGTTCCTGAGATTGCTTTAGGGGTTTCACTATTGATGTTCTTTAATGCTTTAAAACTCCCCTTTGGCCACCTCACTTTGGTCTTGTCCCATTCGCTTTTTTGTGTACCCTATGTTTATATTATGGTACAATTGAGGCTACAAGAAATCGATAAGTCTATCCTTGAATCTGCACGAGATCTTGGGGCGACAAAATGGCAGACTATCAAAACCATTGTTTTGCCACTGGTAACCCCGTCGATCATCACCGCATCTTTGCTGGCACTAGCCATGTCTTTAGATGACGTGATTATTTCGACTTATATGTCTGGTCCCAGATCTACTACCT
>JAAZLB010000321.1 GCA_012799535.1 Bacillota bacterium
ATCCCTCCGCTTCGTTCCTAAAGTATTTCCACGACAGTCCTAGAAACCCTGCTATTTTTGAAGGATCTTGTGATCGGGGCAAGAATAATACTGCGAAAGGGTGTGAGTTCATGTTTAATGTCTTTGTCACTAGAAAACTACCAGGGAATGGCTTAGATAAATTACGTTCCCTTTGTAATGTAACAGTTTACCCCGAAGACCGCAATATGACTAAGGGAGAGCTTTTAGAAATTGTGGCCAAACAGGATGCTCTAATTACCATGCTTTCTGACCCCATTGATGGGGAAGTGATTACCGCAGGCGAAAAGCTTAAGGTGATTGCTAACTACGCAGTTGGCTTTAATAATATTGATCTAGCCAGTGCCACAGCTAAAGGTATTCCCGTTGTGAATACACCGGATGTGCTGACTAATGCTAGTGCAGATCTAGCCTGGGCCCTCTTAATGAGTGCAGCACGGCGAGTTGTTGAAGGCGACCAAATGACTCGCAAAGGAGAGTTTACTGGCTGGGCACCAGAAATGTTACTGGGAGTTGAGGTTTACGGGAAAACGTTAGGTCTCATTGGTGCTGGACGCATTGGTCAAGCAGTAGCTAAACGGGCCATGGGCTTTGATATGAAAACCCTCTATCATAATCGCAATCGCCTACCTCTGGAGATAGAACAAAAATTCAATTTGGAATATGTTGATCTGGATACACTGTTGCGAGAATCGGATTTTGTTTCCCTCCACTGTCCACTGACACCGGAAACGAAATATCTCATTGATGAGCGGGAGCTTAAATTAATGAAGCCCACTGCAGTCCTGATTAACACTGCCCGGGGACCTGTAGTCAATGAAGTGGCTTTAGTCAAGGCGTTAAAAGAAGGAACGATCTATAGCGCCGGTTTAGATGTATTTGAGGATGAACCTGCCCTGAAACCTGGCCTAGCTGAGCTACCAAATGTGGTTTTGACTCCCCATATCGCCAGTGCAGGATTGGAAACTAGAGTCCAGATGGTCGAAATGGTGGTAAATGATGTTTTAGCCGTTTTGCAAGGTGATCGTCCAAGTAATGTAGTAAATCCAGAAGTCTTTAAGGGGGAATGATGATGCCCAAGAGGTTGTATCGTTCTAGGGAAAAAAGGGTTGGAGGAGTATGTGGTGGCATTGCTGAGTATTTTAACATCGACCCCACTATTGTGCGCTTAATCTGGGCTATCTCCATCTTTGCCTACGGTACTGGGCTATTGGCCTACCTCATTTGTTGGATTGTGATCCCAGAGGATCCTTGGTATCGCTAAAGCTAGAATTCTTTTAAGACCCTGGTTGAAGACCTTCAGCCAGGGTCTATCTAATTGGAGTCATCTCATAGAATTGAAAAATCTTTCAAAAATGAAGAAAGCGACTAGCAGTTAGCTAATCGCTTTCATATTATGGCTCCCCGGGTTGGACTCGAACCAACAACCCTTCGGTTAACAGCCGAATGCTCTGCCATTGAGCTACCGGGGATTACTAAGGTTACTTTAGCATAGCTTTTTCTAAAAGTCAAGAGTAACCAAAGACTCTTTTCAGTCATATCCTGTTATGAACCGTGAACCAACGGTATTGATCTGCAAAGGAGGATTGACTTTGGAAAAAGACAACAAAAACCTAGAACAAAACGTGCAACAGGCAGAAGTTATGGCAGTTCCTGAAGCTACGCAGGTTTGTGGACCAAATACCACCCCATATATAGTTCGTCCCGGTGACACCTTTTTCTCCATCGCTCGC
>JAAZLB010000042.1 GCA_012799535.1 Bacillota bacterium
AACCACTTATGGTTACATGCCCGGAACATTCCTGGAAGTCATGTGGTGATTCTAAGCGAGGGAGAGATCCCTGAGGAGACTTTAGAACAAGGAGCTAAGCTTGCAGCTTATTTTTCCCAAAGCAGAAATTCGCCAAAAGTACCTGTAGATTATACCTTAAGACGCTACGTGCGCAAACCTAAAGGTGCCAAACCAGGTTTTGTCCATTACGATCAGGCCAAAACCATTGTAGTCAACCCCACTGAGTTTACCCTTCCCCCTAAAGCATAACAACAAGAAGCAGGCGAGTTCACATACCAGTCTTCTGCGCCTGCCCCTTGTTCTTCTATGAGAAAATAAAGGTTACCTAAGCCCCCTCAGGCGATCTTTATTTTCTTGTCATGTAAGATTCTTCCTTTTTTAAGATTATCCTTCTTAATTCTACTTTTTATTTACGTTTTCCCCTAGAAAAATGTTAAATTATTGCCCTTTACCACTTGGGAATAAGAATAAACCCCTTGGTCATACTAATAGATAGATACTTTGCAACTAAGGGGGATTATTTATGTCTGGCGAACAGTCAACCGTAACGGTAGAAAAAGGTACAGTGCGCAACTGGACCGAAGAGGAAAAGGATCTAGTGTGGGAACAAGCCTGTAAAGCGAAGGAAGAAAACCTTCCCTTAACAGAGGCTTTTCGCCGGGTAGTTAAGCTTCTACCCCACCGATCTGAAGCTGCAGTAGGCATGCTTTATTATAATGTACTCCGTAAAGAACGGGAAGAACCTGTAATCACTAAGAAACCTCATGTGGTTACAACATCTGAGTTTAAGGTAGATAGCAGATTGTTAGAGGCTTTTCAAGGCTTACCAGAGTATATGCAAGAACTAAATGATAAAATTAAAGAGCTAGAAAATAGGATAGAGCAACCGGAGCCCTTAGCCATTTTAACTGCCTTGGCACAATTGGCCACTGGACAAGGAAATAAAGAAGATTATGAGACTCAATTGACAAGTTTACAAAGGGAAAATGAAGGGTTACACAAGACAAATCAAGCTTTGCAAGAGGATCTGCGCAAGCTCAAGCAAGCTTATGAGGATGCTTTAGGAATCTATGATATGTTTACAAATATGGCTAGCATCTCCCAAATTATGAGTTTAGGAGATTTTAAACAGCAAATGAAAACCACCCTGGATAAATGGGGAAATGTCCTTAAAGTCACCTTTGAGCGTCAAGCATAAAGAAAAAACTAAGACCGGCTTCGCACATAAGCGAGGCCGGTCTTTATAAGCCAAACTAACCTAGATAGATAAAGCGAATTACAAATAAGATGGCTAAGATATAAGTGAGAGCGTGCACTTCCTTAGCTTTACCAGAAGCCACTTTAATCACAGGATATGCAATGAAACCTAGGGCTATTCCTGTGGCAATACTGTAGGTAAAGGGCATGGCAATCATAGCGATGAATGCTGGAAGCGCTTCATCCATTTCACCCCAAGGTACATCTAACACGGAGCGAAGCATCATGGCACCAACCACAATTAAAGCAGGGGCAGTAGCTGCTGCTGGTACAATGGCGATTACTGGCAAGAAGAAAATAGCTAAAAAGAAGCAAAGAGCTGTAACGACATTGGACAAGCCTGTACGCCCACCTACTGCCACACCAGAAGCAGATTCCACATAGGTGGTAACAGTAGGAGTACCAAAAATGGCACCGGCCACAGTACCAAAAGCATCAGCAAGTAAAGCTTTGTTAGCCCGGGGTAGTTTACCATCTTCATCTAAGAAACCACCCTGTTGAGACACTCCAATTAAAGTCCCAATGGTGTCGAAAAGATCAACAAAGAGAAAGGCAAAAACTACTTCTAATAAGCCTAATCCCAAAGCTCCACGAATGTCTAATTTACCAAAGACTGGCGCCCACGTGGCGAAACTAGGGAGTTTGATAAATCCATCTGGCATACTGGTTACTCCAAAGGGGATACCTAAAACAGTAGTTGCTAGAATACCCCAGAGGATGGCCCCATGGACTTTACGAGCTAATAAGATCCCAGTAATCAAAACTCCTATAGCCGCCAATAGTACCTCAGGTTCACCGAGATTACCAATGGAGACAATGGTGGCAGGATCCGCCTTTACTAAGCCTGCATTTTGCAAACCAATAAAGGCAATAAATAAACCAATACCAGCACCGATAGCACTCTTTAGAGCTGTTGGTACCGCATCGATGATCATTTCCCGTATACCAGTAAGAGAAAGCAATACAAAAACTAAACCAGAAATGAAAACAGCACCAAGGGCTGTCTGCCAAGTGTAGCCCATACCAAAGACAACAGAGTAGGTAAAGTAAGCATTCAGACCCATACCTGGGGCTAAAGCGAAGGGATAGTTAGCGAGAAACGCCATTAATAAGGTGGCTAAAATGGCTGAAAAAGCGGTAGCCATCATGACAGCATCAAAGGGCATACCCGTTTCTGACAAAATACTGGGATTCACGAACAAAATATAAGCCATGGTCATGAAAGTAGTAATACCAGCTATGATTTCTGTGCGCACATTAGTCTTATTCTCCGTTAACTTAAACCTTTTTTCCACCCAGCTTTGTGGTGTAGCCTGGGCTTGCTTTGTAGTACTCATTCCCTCAGTTCCTCCTCAAAGGCAAATGTTTTTTTGTTACTCAGAAATATCTTTCGTCATAATCCAACCGATTCCTGCAAGTGTCCTAAAAAATATTCGGTTATTCTCCCGGAAGCAGGAATTGCAAGTCCGCTATAAAATAGAGGACAGTACTCGATATAATAGAGAACAAATGATCAAATGAGGTAAGGCCATGAAAAGCAAACAGCCCTTAGCTAAGGGGAGAGTTGAGCAAAATCATGTAGGTTATGAACTAGGCATGTATGCCAAAAAAGTCTTAGGTGTTTCTAATCGCCAACTGCAAAAGGTGGTCCGCACAAAGGGCTTACTAGTCAATGGACGGGTAAGCCATAGTAAGACTAAATTGCGCCTAGGGGACAAAGTGGAAGCATTTCTGCCCCGTGCTGAGCAAATCAAAATCAAACCAGCATCTCCTGGACAATTAGTTATCCTCCATGAAGACCCTTGGCTTTTAGGAGTAGAAAAACCTGTAGGCGTACCTAGCTATGCTGTAGAGGGAAATAACGGTTTAGCCAATCAAGTGGCAGGATATTTTTTAAGTCAAGGTTTGCAACTGACCCCCCGCCCTCTCCACCGCCTAGATACCCCCACCTCAGGGGTAGTAGTTTTTGCAAAAGACGCCCAAACCCAAACAAAGCTTTCAGAACTCTGGCAACAAGGGAAAGTGAAAAGATTCTATTGGGCCCTCTGTCAAGGACAACTAACTGAACCCATTGAACTTACTATGCCCCTTAATAATCGAAAGGCATGCACCAAAGTGCGACCCCTTCATAACCATGGAGACTTTACAGAATTAGAGGTAGAATTAGTAACTGGGCGAACCCACCAAATCCGCAGACATTTAGCCTTAATTGATCATCCCTTACTAGGCGATGCACGCTATGGAACTAAGCTCTTAGAGAATAAAGAAAACACCCGCTTAGCTCTTCATGCTAGTCGCGTGTGTTTTCCCCATCCCCAGAAGGTAGGCGAGCTTACATGCATTAGCTCACCCATTCCTTACAGAGATTTTCCGTCTATTAATCATTGACCAACCACTTCTTGGAAATCGTCTTTGTATTGTAAAAGAAAGAGGTTGTAATACAAGCC
>JAAZLB010000043.1 GCA_012799535.1 Bacillota bacterium
CAGGAATCTGATCATTTTCAAGTAGCTTCACAGCGTGGTACAAAAAATCTAATTCGGTATGACCCAATCCGCTTCCTACCTTACCCAAATAATATAGCTCTCCCCATTGGGCATAAATGGCAACACCAAGGGAGCGGATCCTTTTACCGCGATAACTTAGAGCCACTACCACACAATCTGCTGTCTTAACTAATTTTTGTTTACACCACAAGGGGGATCTTGTTCCTGGTAAATAAGGGGAATCTTTCCGTTTAGAGACAATTCCTTCAAGATGGTTTTGTTTAGCAAAGTCAAGGCAATCGTCTACAGTGCCAGGTAGAAGTGGAGAGAGCATAACTCCTCCACTTTCCACATTCGAATCGAAAAATTGTTCTAAATAGGCTCGCCGGCGCGACCACGGTTCGGGGCAAATTGAAACGCCCTGCCTAAACAAGAGATCAAAAACCACATAACAAAGTTGTGAGGATGGGTCTGGAGAATAACGTAAGAGGGAAAAATCCGCCCGTCCCTGTAAATTAAAAGCAACGACTTCCCCATCCAGGATAACCCCTGGTTTCCAGGCTTCTAAGTGCTTTACTATAGGGGCGAAACGTTGATTGAAACTCCTCCCATTGCGACTTTCAAGCCTCACTCCTTCCTCACTTAAGTAAGCTAAAGTTCTAAAGCCATCCCACTTAATTTCATGGACAAAGGAAACATCGTCCCCTACCCTTTGACTCTCAGGTAACATGGGTAAAAACCGAGGGAAGCTCAATGGCGCACTCCGTCGGAAAAGTTTCCTAATTTTTGTTGTTGCGCTTGTAGTGACGCTTCTAAAGCAGCCATAAGATCAACTACCGGCTCTTCATTTTTAGTACCTCTTGCTACCACCACTTCTTGGCCTTGAATCTTCTTTTCCACCAATTCCAACATTCCTAAGCGTCTTTCATCACTATAATGTTCTGGTTGAAAAGGTTCTGTCAATGTGGTGATTAAGGAAACAGCCATGCTAAGCTCTTTTTCAGCTACTCCCCCCTGGATCTCTAGATCCAGTTCCCTTGTTTCACGAATCTCATCTGGGTAAAAAATAGTCTCCAAAGCCAACATGCCATGGTAAACGCGAATCACAGCTAGAGAAGGTTTTGAACGAATCGTAATCTTCGCAACTCCGATTTTATCAGTAGAGGCAAGGGCCTGCTGCAAAAGGGAATAGGCCTTTCCTCCTGTTTCTGCAGGCTCTAGATAATATGTTTTATTAAAGTAGACAGGATCTACTTCCCTCAGTTCCACGAAGCGAAGAATGTCAATGGTATGGGTGGAATGTTCTGTGAAGCTCTCCCACTCCTCGTCAGTAATTACTACATATTGTCCAGGATTATACTCATAACCTCGGATAATTTCTTCACCCCCAATGGCCCTATCGCAGTAAGGGCAATACTTCTCATACTTAATCGGAGTATGACACAACTCATGTAATTGATTGAAGCGTAAGCCTTTCTCCTGAGTTGCTGTGTACATTCTCACGGGAATATTAACTAAACCAAAAGAAATGGAGCCTTTCCACATACTTCTCATGTATTCTTCCTCCTACCCTTCTAAAAACTAGCTTACCCACTAGGGATGGACAA
>JAAZLB010000322.1 GCA_012799535.1 Bacillota bacterium
GAGAAGAGGCCCAGGATTTAATTAAGCCAGAAAAACCAGATTACCTTATTGGCACCGATATAGATGAGCGGGCTCTACGGATCGCCCGCCACAACGCGGAAGCCGCTGGCGTCGCGGACTCCATCCATTTTCAACAGCTGGAAGTAAAAGAGGTTAGTTCGAGTAAGAAGTATGGGAAACTTGTGACCAACCCACCTTACGGGGAACGTCTTGGTGATAGTGGCGAAATTCGTCAACTCTATCAAGAGTTGGCCCAACTAAAAAAGGATTTGGACACTTGGTCATTTTACATCCTTACCGCCTATCCCCACTTAGAAAAAAGCATGGGTGAACGGGCCACAAAAAGGCGTAAATTGTATAACGGAAACATTGAAACCCAGTATTACCAGTACTTTGGCCCAAGACCACCAAAGCGTCAAGGGTAATTTAAAGCCGCATCCCGAAGGATGCGGCTTTTTTTGTGCTGACTCGCGACACTGATCTATACGAAGATAAAGTATAAAATACTCACAACGATAATCCCCACAACACCTGTCACTAGTGAACCGAGGGTTTGGAGGCGGTAAGCTTCAGATACCTCCATATCGGAGAACTGGGCAACTACCCAAAAATAACTATCATTAGCATGGGAGACGGTCATAGCTCCAGCTCCGATCGCCATGACTGCCAACGCTGGTCCGATTCCACTAGCAAGCCCAAGGGCACCGAGTAAGGGACTGATGATCCCCGCGGTGGTAATAATGGCCACCGTAGATGAACCTTGGGCAGTTTTTAAAGCTGCCGCTAAAATAAAGGGTACGAAGATCCCAAATTGCAGGCCACTTAAGGAAGTGGTGAGATAATCTGCTATAGGTGTAGCTCGAATTACAGCACCTAAAGATCCACCAACACCAGTGATGAGAATAATAGTACCGGCGTTTGCTAAACCAATTCCCACCCAATCATGCATAACCTCTTTACTGAGTTTAGGCACGGTGAAGAAGGCTAAAAAGACACCAATTAATAAAGCAATGTTTGGGTTACCAATGAAACTCATGAAGGTCATAAACCCACCTGCCCCGAAAGGACGGGAGGGATAATCTGCAATAGATTTTAAAGCAATCAAAACTACAGGAACAACGATAGGGGCAAAGGATTTACCTACTGAAGGATAATCCCTTTCTTTTAAACCCCCTTCATTAGCTACTGGTTTAGGATCGATTTGGATTTTCGGCCCATACCATTTGGCAAAGAAATAACCAGCTAGAATTGTGGGGATAGAAACAAGCAAGCCGATTAAAATGACTGTACCAAGGTCTGCACCGAGGGTACCAGCTGCCGCAATAGGTCCTGGTGTAGGTGGCACAAAGACGTGGGTCGAATAAAGGCCCATGCTTAAGGCGACTGCAAAAACGGACAAAGATTGATTAGATTTGGCAGCCATAGTTCGGTTTAAAGGAGAGAGGATCACAAAGCCAGAGTCACAAAAGACTGGTATGGAGACAACCCCTCCTGTAAAAGCCATGGCCAGTGCCGAGCGACTTTCTCCCACAATACTCACAATGGTATTAGCCATCACCATTGCAGCGCCACTTTTTTCCATAATAAAACCAATAATGGTACCAGCGGCAATTACTATGCCTATTCCACCAAGGGTACTACCAAAACCGGAAGTGACCGCACTCACTACTTCTGGGGCCGGTAGCCCCGCAAGTAAGCCAACACCTAGAGAAGTTAAAAGCAAGACGATAAAAGGATGGAGCCTGACCTTAGCGGTCATAATTACGATAAAGACGATGGCTCCTAAGAGAA
>JAAZLB010000323.1 GCA_012799535.1 Bacillota bacterium
ATTGTCATCTCTAGGGGGGCCAATATGGTCCACGATTTGGCTAAAACGCTTAGCCTTTCAAGCTGATTTTTAATTCTTCCAATTGCTTAGGATTCACAGCAGATGGTGCTTCAATCATTAGGTCAGAAGCACTTACAGTTTTCGGGAAGGCGATAACATCCCGAATGGATTGTCGACCTGCTAACAGCATGACAAAACGATCTAAACCAAAGGCAATGCCCCCATGGGGAGGTGCACCATATTCAAAGGCCTCCAAGAAGTACCCAAATTGGGCTTGTGCTTCTTCCATGGTAAAGCCGAGGGCGGCAAACATGCGCTCTTGCAATTTTCGATTGGTAATCCGAATACTGCCACCACCTAGCTCTACTCCGTTAAGAACTAGGTCATAGGCCTTGGCCCTTGCTTTACCTGGATCCTTTTCTAAAAGGTCGATATCCTCGTCTAAAGGAGCGGTAAAGGGATGGTGAGCCGCCACATAGCGTTGACTTTCCTCATCGTAAACTAAGAGGGGCCAATCTACTACCCAGAGCAGGTTATACAAATCAGGGTCAATTAGGCCCTGCTCCTTACCTAAAAGTAGCCGCAGACGTCCTAGAACTTCGCTAACTACATCATAGGGGCCTGCAACAATAAGTAGTAAGTCGCCTGTCTCACCATCTAAAGCCTTGGTAATTTCAGCTAACTCTTCTGGACTTAAGAATTTAGCAATTGGTGAACGGACCTGATCTTCTTCAAGAGCAATCCAAATTAACCCTTTGGCACCCCAAGCTGCGGCCTTTTCTCCCAGATCATCTAGCTGCCTACGGGTAAAGGTAGAAGCGCCTTTAACATTGATTCCCTTAATAACCCCTTGGGCTTGAATAGTGTCGGTGAAAACCCGAAACTCACTACTTCCCAAGAAAGGGGTTAGGTCTGTAAGTTCCATACCAAAACGGGTGTCAGGCTTATCAGAGCCATAACGATCCATGGCTTCTTGATAGGACATGCGTGGTAAGGCGCCAGCAATTTCTACCCCCTTAACTTCCTTCAGCACATGCAAGATCATAGCTTCCATGGTGGACATTACGTCTTCCCGATCCACAAAGGACATTTCCACGTCAATTTGGGTAAACTCTGGCTGGCGGTCTGCGCGTAAGTCCTCATCCCTAAAACAGCGAGCAATTTGATAATAACGCTCGAAACCACCAATCATCAATAGCTGTTTGAAAAGTTGAGGGGACTGGGGTAAGGCATAAAACTCCCCAGGATGCACCCGACTAGGGACAATATAGTCTCTGGCACCTTCTGGGGTGGATCTAATCAAGAGGGGGGTCTCAATCTCTAGAAAACCCGCCTGATCCAAATAAGCACGAACCTCTGCCACTACTCGATGGCGTAAGGCGATGGTATCCTGAAGTTCTTTACTGCGCAAATGTAAGTATCGATATTTTAAGCGCAAGGACTCATCCACATCCTCCGCTTGATGAATGGGAAATGGAGGTGTTTTAGCCTCAGCTAAAAGCTCCAACTTGCTAACGTGAACTTCCACTTCCCCTGTAGGCATATTAAGATTAACCTGCCCCTCTGGACGGGCAATTACTTTTCCGGTCACCGAAACCACAAATTCACTACGCAAATTTCCCGCTACCGCAAATTGATCTGATCCTAAAACCTCCGGATCCAAGACAATTTGGACAATGCCCGAGCGATCTCGGAGATCAATAAAGATCACTTGACCTAGATCTCGGCGTCGATTAACCCAACCATTTAATACCACCGTTTCACCAAGAAATTCTCGACTCAGTTGCCCACAATGGTGAGTTCTTTTCCAGTCTGTCATCCTTTACACTCTCCTAAGCTAAGATCTTAATTAACTCTTCTAGTTGATCTAGATTGTGCAACTGCTCTTGTCCATCTGCCATGTTGCGAATCAAAACCTGATTATTAGCTAATTCCTCTTCTCCAAACACAAGAACATAGCTACTACTAAGGCGGTTGGCAGCCTTCATTTGGGCCCTGACACTTCTATCTAAATAGTCCAGCTCAATCCAGAGACCGTGACCCCTGAGAAAATAGGCAACCTGAGCAGCTTTGATTTTGCTTTCACCGCCAAAATGGACAAGGTAAGCATTAGGTCTAGCAGTGCTAGCCTCTAGTTTGTTTTGACTTTTAAGGGCTAATAACAGGCGCTCCACTCCCACTGCAAAACCTACAGCAGGTGTAGGATCTCCTCCAACCTCTTCAATGAGACCATCATAACGTCCCCCAGCCCCAATGGCATTTTGAGAACCCAATTCAGAGTAGGTGACCTCGAAAACAGTCCTAGTATAATAGTCAAAACCCCGCACTAAACGTGGGTTAATCTTATAGGCAATCTCCAAGGCGTCTAAGTAGGCGCACACCTGGGAGAAATGATCTTCACAATCATCACACAGATAATTCGAGATATTGGGAGCACCATTTAAGATGGGCTGACAACCCTCATTTTTGCAGTCTAACAGGCGGAGTGGATTACGATGGAGACGGGATTGACAGTTCTTACAAAGCTTTTCCACCTGAGGTTCGAAATAGGCGATTAGCTCTTCGCGATAGGCTGGCCTACAATCTGAATTAGAGCATCCAATACTATTGATCTCCACTGTAAATCCTGTAAGACCACAAGCCTTATAAACTTCTAGGGGCAAGACAATAGTTTCCACATCCAAAAGTGGATCCCCGGACCCTAAAACCTCCAAACCAAATTGAGTAAACTGGCGATAACGCCCAGACTGGGGCCGCTCATAGCGAAACATGGGTCCATAATAAAATACCTTCACTGGCAAAGCCCCGCTACCTAATTTATTCTCTAAGTAGGCTCGCACAACTGGAGCGGTCCCCTCAGGACGCAAGGTAATACTTCGTTCACCCCGATCCAAAAAGGTATACATCTCCTTTTCCACAATATCGGTGGTATCCCCGATACCCCGTAGAAAAAGCTCCGTATGTTCAAACATGGGGGTGCGAATCTCTTGGTAGCCATAGGCATGGCAAACCTGTCTTATCTTTTCTTCTAATTCTAACCAAAGCTCAATTTCACCAGGTATAATATCATTGGTTCCCCGTGGTCTCATTGTTAAGGCCATTTGGATCCACCTCTTTCTTTTTGCAAAAAGGCGAGTGATGATGGCCACCACTCGCCTAAGTGTTAGTTTTCCGGGGCAGATTCTTCTACTTGTTCGTCTGCCGGTTCAGAAGCCTGCGTGGCAGCTTCTTGTGCTTTTAAGAGTTCATTTTGTAATTCTTGATAGGCCTCGATTCGTTCTTCAATAATCTTAGCCTCATCATAACGTTCTAAGCGATTCACATAACTATACAAGCTTAGTTGGGCGAAAATATCGTTAGGGGCAAGTTCGGATGATTTCAAGTAAGCCTCCACAGCCTCATCAATCTGATCAGCCTGTTCATATAGTTGCCCCAAAGCCATATAGAGGGAAAAATCAGTGCTGAACTTTTCAGTAGCCAACTTATACTGGGCAATGGCCTCATCGACCTGTCCTAGTTCCTCGTAGACGTCACCTAAGGAAGCATAGAGATAGCCATCATTCGGTTGGTCTTCAATGGCTAGCTTATAATAATGAACAGCATCTTCAAGATTACCTAAACGCACTTGATTAAAAGCGCTCATTTGATGATCCGTATAATGCACTTCCGCATTGGCCCGTAACAGTTCATACCACGCAACTAAGTCTTCTTGACCCTTTTCTTCTCGGATCATATTTTCGATGAGGGAGCGAACTTTTTCGAATTCTTCCCCTTCTGCCTCCTGGCGATCGGTTACGGTAATCAAGTGGTAACCATACATGGAACGAACCGGTTCACTAATTTCATCTACTGCCAAAGCGAAGACAGCTGCTTCAAATTCTGGGACAGTCCTACCTCGGTAGATATATCCTAGATCTCCACCCTGCTCTCCACTAGAGTCCTCAGAATGGAGTTTGGCCATTTCTGCAAAGTTATCCAAAGTAAGCTCAGCATGAATATCTTGAGCCTTCTGCTCAGCCTCAGCCCAACCTTCTTCAGTATCTGTTTCTGGGCTAATTAGGATATGACTAGCTCGGACCTGTTCGTAGGCTTCCCGAACTTCCTGATCACTAACGGGGATATCTCCAATAATCTCTTGTTTGAGTTTATCAAACTTGATTTCTTCCGCCAGTCTGGCTTTTAAAATATCCTCTGTTAAGCCAGCCCATTGCAGTTGCAATTTAAAATCATCTACACTTGGAAACTGATCCACGATGTTTTGATATTCCTGATCGATTTCAGCCTTAGAAGCAGTAAGTTTACGATTATCAATTTCTTGGCTGATTAACACACTACCAATCAAGGATTCTAAAGCTTGAAAACGGACAGCTTCATAGGCTCTACCTGGAAGCAAGCCTTGTTCTTCCTCGATTTGCTGTAAACGATTAATAAAGGTCTGATATAAGTCATAATAAGAAATTGCTTGACCATTAACTACACACACGGCAGCAGCGGCCTGTGCTGGCTGAACATTGTTCTTTCCTCCAAATAAGGAGACTCCACCAGCCCAGAGTAAACCCCCAGCCATAGCCACCACAACGATGATAATGATTATTTTCATTTGTTCCCGCATTTTGTGGAAAAACATCGTCTACCAACCCTTTCCATTATACGAAAGCCAACGTTATAATTGTACTTGAAATACCCTTCTCTGTCAAACCAACAAGTGCTTCCGAATCTGGTCAATTTTAGCTTCTAGATCGCCAAAAATCTGCTGACTGTAAGTGGCAGGACATTTGGGATTGGCTAGTCTAACTAGGCTTAAATCGGGGGCTACTAACTTGGTGATGCCTCCGCCACCGAGGGCAATAATGGTTTGCCGTTCTTCCATCATCTGAATATTATACCTAGACTCCAAATTGGGCTTAGCATAACCAATATTTTCTAAATCACCTAAAATATAGCGTTGCCGATACAACTAATAAGGAGACATCCCCCAAGTAGAGGCAAACCTTTTAGCTAAATTTGCCATGGTCTCCCCTTCCTCTTGGGCAATTTGAACCTTTTTCGCCTCTTGCTTTAACCGAGATGCACGCTTGATGGCCAAACTATGAACTGTCAAGTTATCTGGTTGCAAAATCGCGATTTGCCTGAGGGTCTCCTCCACATGTTCCAATTTTTC
>JAAZLB010000324.1 GCA_012799535.1 Bacillota bacterium
GAGTTAAAACTCTCGAGTTAAAACTCGGCGATGATTTGCTCTTTAGCTTGGCGTTTAGGGACAAAATGCACGTCGTTTTCATCACGCCAATAGCGGATATCCCCATCGGAACCAACTGTAGTTAAGCGCACTTCTTCTCCAGGGGTACCCAAAGCCATTACCAGTTCAATTTCTAAATTCTGGGGGAGATCTAGTAATTCTTGTAAGCGGGGGCGATCAACAGACCCAAGTAAGCATCCCCCAAAGCCCTTTTCCTGGGCACCTAGTAGTATGGTTTGGGCAGCTAGACCCACATCAATACCTGGTTTGGTGTTCAATTTGGGATTACTTAAAATGATGATGTAAGCGGTTGGTTTTTCCCCTTCTTTTGGTCCTCCCCAACCAGTTAAGTAACCAGCCCAAGTAAGGCAAGAAAACACATCCGCCCGCTTTTTGGGATCTTGAACTAAGACATAACTAAGGGGCTGTTGATTAGAGGCAGAAGGGGCGAGACGTGCTAGTTCTACTAAGCTCTGTAGGGTCTTTAAATCTGGTGCCGGTTCTTGTTTGAAACGGCGATAACTACGGTTTTGCACTAAAAGTGTTTTGAGCATAATTAACCTCCTAGAAGGGTATTTTTTCTATACTTATCTTTTTCTGCAGGGAAGCCACTTCTTCAAAAGTGAAGACGCCTGCTCCAAAGTGGGCAGCATTAGAAGTAGCAATGGCCACCCCATTGCAGAAGGCTTCTGGAAAATCTCCTCCCCTTTGTAAAGTGGCTAGTAATCCTGCTACTAATGAATCACCACTACCTACAGGACTCACTACCTCAATGGGGGGGAGATTACTAATCTGATAGGACTTGTTACCATGCACCGCCAAGGCACCTTTAGACCCCATGGAGACAACTACGGTTTCTATGCCTTGATCCACAAGGGCCTTAGCCTTTTCAAAGGCTTGCACAGTGGAGTAACAAGGACCAACTAATTCTTGAAATTCATCCCAATTAGGTTTAATCAAATCTGGTTGGGCCTTAATACCGGTTTTAAGCCAGGGACCGCGGGTATCAAGGGCCACCTTGACACCAGACTTTTTCACAAGCTTGATCATATTATAATAAATCTGAGGAGTGGTATCTGGTGGAGGACTTCCTGAAAAGACCACCCAGCTACTTTGCGTTGCCAGCTGTTCTAATTTACGATTAAGGCGCCCAATAGCCCCTTGAGGAATGGTGGGACCAGGCTCAATAACTTCTGTATGTACCTGCTTAACTTCATCCACAATTAAAATACTACAGCGAGATTCGGCTCGAATCCAGACGAAGTCATTGGCCACTTTTTCTTCGTCCAAAAGGGATTGGATAAGCTTTCCTGTATGCCCTCCTAAAATACCAGTGGCCTTGGTGGGGATTTGGAGCTGTTGTAACACTCGAGAAACATTTACACCTTTACCCGCTGGAATAGTGGACATGCTTTCCACCCGGTGAATACCGGATAGGGCGAAATTCTCCACCACATAGTTTTTATCTAAGGCTGGATTCAAGGTTACGGTGAGAATCATGACTTCACTTCCCTCAGTTGTACTCTTACATACCTTCGCAATTGGTTTTCGTTTCCCTTCCATTAGCTAAATTTATTAATTACATCTACAGGAATATTCTGAAAAATGGAGAATGGTGAGGGAGAACATCTCCACAAGGGAGAATCGTCCCTCTAATTACCTAAATAGTTTGACATTGAAATTTAATTGTGGTAAAATTCAGATACCTAAACTTAGGATCTGACCAAACGTGGATCCTAAGGTCTTATCTTTGGAAGAAGGGAGGGTGGAGCAGGAAATTGCCACTAGAAAAACCGAAAAATAAACGAAACTAGACCCTACTAGTGGCGGTACTTATGACAAGAGGGGCTCCGGGGATGGGGCCTTTCTAAGTTTGCCTAGAGTGTTGTCACTGTTGCTCACTTGTGGTTGTTTGCCCAACAACTAGCACTCGTTGTGTAAGAAGTGAGCAACCACTAGCATGAGAATTTCCAGGTGTGGTATGATCAAAGCAAACTAAGTCCACCTGGAGGTGCAGAAGATTGCGCTTATCTACATCCACTTGTATTCATGAAAAGGTATTGTGGGGTAAAGAACTATTTTATACTTGTGAGGAGAGTATTGCAGCCTGTGTTAAGGGAGGCTATCAGGTTCTAGATATGAACTTTGCAAGCTATTCTAGGGGCACACTGCCCATGACCCAACCTGATTGGGAATATTGGGTGAAACAGCAAAAGGAGTTTGCAGATAGTCTCGAGGTTGAATGGAGTCAAGCCCATGCCCATTTTTATAATTGGGAAACTGCTTCAGAAAGTGATCGTCAATGGCATGAAGAACTAATTCGTCGTTCTATTATTGGAGCAGGAATCATGGGTGTAAAGTGGTTAGTAATTCACCCTGGAAGCGTCAACGATGAGACTTGGTATTCATATCAAAAGTCGTTACAAGCCAATGTGGACGCTTATAAGAAGTATGGAGAATTGGCTGCCAAGTATAATGTGGGAATTGCCATTGAGAACATGATTGAACGGAAGGTTGGCCGTCGCTACGCTTCTTCAGTAGATGAACTGTTAGAGCTTTATGAGATTTTAGATGATCCTAAAACCTTTGGTATTTGTTGGGATACGGGGCACGCCCATTTGGCAGGCATTAACCAGGCCGCGGCCCTAAAACAGATTGGTAAACGGCTGAAAGCTACCCATATCGCGGATAATCGGGGAGAATGGGATGATCATGTTGCTCCATATTTTGGTACCATTGAGTGGGAACCCATCATGAAAACTCTAAAAGAGATTGATTACAAAGGGGATTTCACCTTTGAAATTCACAACTTTACGAATGGATTGCCTCATGGGATGCATGATCAAGCGATTCGCTTTACTCATGAGTTGGGCACTTTTATGTTGGATTTAGTGAAGTAGATATAGAAAGACGGCAAAAGACGGTATCTTATTGGCACCGTCTTTCTTTTATTCTGGATAAATCACTTCCACACCAGCCGATTCCAGGCGAGATAGCCACAGATCCGAAGGGCGCTGATTTGTGACCAAACAGTCAATATCCCCGATCTCACAAACCAAGCGATAGGAAGTACGATCAAATTTGGTATGGTCGCACAGAAAAACTGACTTTCTTGTACCCTTGATCATTTGTTGCTTAAGATAAATATCTTCTTCGTTCACATCAGTGATTCCATCCTCTAGGGAAATGGACCGAGCGGAGAAGAAAAGAATATCGGTATGGAATTCAGCGATCCGCTGACGAGCAGTTTCCCCAACGAATCCCCTAGAAAAGGAACTCATCCAACCTCCGGTGCAAAATATTTGAGCCGACGGTAATTTGTCTAAGCAGTCTAAGGCGATCTGGGCACTATTAGTAAGAATCTTGAGATTAGCTTTAC
>JAAZLB010000044.1 GCA_012799535.1 Bacillota bacterium
AATTTAGCCGGTAAACCGGTGATTACTGCTACTCAAATGTTAGACTCAATGATGCGCAATCCAAGACCGACTCGTGCTGAGGTCACAGACGTTTCAACTGCAATTTTTGAGGGTACTGACTGTGTAATGCTCTCCGGTGAAACCGCGATGGGTAAATATCCTGTGAAGGCAGTACAAGTAATGGACAAGATCGCCCGCCGCATGGAGCAAGTGATCGATTATCCAGCCATTCTCAAAGAAAAAATGAACGAAGGTAGAACAGCTATTGATCAGGCTGTTTCCCTAGCGGCTTGCCAGGTGACCCAAGATTTGGAACTAGGGGTAATTATCTGTTCTACATCTTCAGGTGCCACAGCCAGATCCATTTCCCAGAAGCGCCCGAAGGCTACCATTTTTGCCACTTCTCCTAATGAGCAAGTAGTGAGGCAATTAGCCCTTTCTTGGGGCGTATACCCCGTGTTGGTGGAAAAAACCACTAAGATTGAAGTGGCTGTGGAAAATGCTATTCGGGAGGCTAAGAAGAGGAATCTTGTCGATTCTGGCGATGTGGTCACCATTATCACCGGAGTGGTAATAGGTACCGCTGGCGGAACTAACATGTTGCAAGTGCATAAAGTTGATTAATCGGTGTTGACTAACTTCTAGTCCAGATAGTAGGTGAACTTTTGAAAGTAGGAAAACTCTCAGGGGAACTACTTCAGCAGATGGTACTTTCCACAATTCGGTTTCAGCGGGAGGATGTCTTGGTCCACGCTGGCCTCGGTGAAGATTGTGCCGCGATTGATTTTGGGGACGAGGTTTGCTTAGTCTCTAGTGATCCGATTACAGGTGCAGTGGAAGGTATCGGTGAATTAGCGGTCCACGTAGCCTGTAATGATATTGCCGCCAATGGTGGAACTCCTGTAGGTGTACAAATTGTGCTGTTACTTCCAGAACATATCGAACAAGAGCAAATCCATACAACTATGGAAGATATTCACAGAACGGCAGCAGAATTAGGGGTGGAAGTAATTGGTGGTCACACAGAAATTACCAGCAGGGTAAAGGACTGTGTGATCTCCGTAACCGCTATTGGGAGGGCCCCTAAGAGTCGTTATGTCACATCTGGCGGTGCCCAAATTGGCGATGATTTAGTAATTAGTAAAGGGGTGGCTATTGAGGCCACCGCTATTTTAGCTCGGGATTTTCACCATAAATTACCTTTTGCAATTATGGAAGAAGAAATCCGAGGTTTTACAAAACAATTGTCAGTTGTACCAGAGGGCTTAATTGCCGCTGAATTTAGCGTAAATGCTATGCATGACATTACTGAGGGAGGCCTATTAGGAGCGGTAAGGGAAGTCTGTCAAGCTTCCAAGGTGGGGGCGGAAGTGTGGGAAGAACAAGTTCCAGTTTTGCCTTTAACTAAGAAGATTGCTGAATATCTCGAGCTTGATCCCTTAGCATTACTTTCTTCTGGCTCCATGCTCATGGTAACTTCCGATGGGGAAGGCTTGGTAGCAAGACTCGCTAAAGAGAAGATTCCCGCTTACATAGTGGGTAAGATGACAGAGGGCAATATACCTGTTCTAGTACGTGAGACTGGAGAGCGGGAAGCTATCTCCACCCATGTAGAAGATGAACTGTGGAAGTTTTGGGCTCGAAAAGAAAGCTAAAAGGCCCCTTTATGGGGCCTTTGGTTATGGTTCAAAGTAATACCTAATTTTGAAAAAATACTCTTTATGGGGGCGCACTAATGGAAGCCAATCCCGGAAAGCATTTGGAAGTTGAAGTAGAAGGCAAACCTTATCTGCGGATACCAATTCGAACAGAGATTATCACAGCAGATGATGATATAGTACAGATTGTGGAAACATACACCAAGGAATTTGTTGAAAACGGAG
>JAAZLB010000045.1 GCA_012799535.1 Bacillota bacterium
CCACAAACCACTTCCTGAACTTGAAGTTGCTCTACTAACAACCTCTCTACAAATTGGTCTGCCTTCAACGAAGCAACAGCTTCACTAAAGGGTAACCAAGCTACTTCTTCAATACCTAAATCCTGAAGGCGCTGGATTTTCTGGTTAAAAGAAGTAAGTAATGCCAGTTGGCCCCTGAAATATTGTTCAGGAGGCACATCAAAGGTAAAAACACAACTACTCCCACCTTGAGGTCTCCGTTTTAATGCCTCTTGAATGAGTTGCTGATGCCCCCGATGAACTCCATCAAAGGTGCCTAATGCCACACTTCGTCCTGTAACTTGTTTATTATTGACCCAGTTAAGTTCCGGTATCGCTCCCAATAGTTATCCCCTCGCAAACACCCTAAAAGGCTGACAAATCAGTTGATCTGTTTTTTTGATCTCAGCTAAAGCCAAGACCTCACCATCAATACTCATGAGCACTACCTCATCACCTACAACTAAAGTGGAAGGTACGTCTAAGAAATGCTCCGGTAAAATGAAATTGCCATGCTGGATCCGTTCTTCCACTAAGGGATGAACCTTTACTTTGATCCAGCCGGGCAAACCCGCTTCCATAGGTAACAAAAAGCTGTAATCCTCTATTTGAACTAAGTTACTTATTTCCTCTAAGGTATAGGCATCTTGTGTCGTAAAAGGACCACTTGCAGTACGCACAAGACTAGACATATGGGCACCTACCCCTAGTTTCTCGCCTAAATCATGGCATAAGGTGCGGATATAGGTCCCTTTAGAACAAACAACCCGTATTAGTACTCTGGTTCCAAAACCAAAGTTATCTCCCTCACTCCAAATCCGTTCGATGTTGATAGAATAGACCTGTACTTCTCGGGGCTCCCTCGGGATGGTAACACCGCGACGATCTAGCTCATACAGGCGCTGGCCACCAACTCTAATCGCGGAGCTCATGGGTGGTACTTGCGAAATGGTCCCTTGAAAGGAAGCGAGGGCCTCCGCTAACTCCCGGGGGGAAATAGCAAAGCCAGTATTGAGTTCCATAGTATCCCCGCTAGCATCTTGGGTAGTTGTAGAGATACCTAAGGTGAGTTCGGCCACGTAAGTCTTATGGAAATCAGTAAGATAACCCGAGAGCTTAGTAGCATTGCCCACCACTAAAGGGAGCACGCCACTAGCCCCAGGGTCTAGAGTGCCAGTATGTCCAATTTTCTTAGTTCCCAATTCTCTGCGTAGAAAACCCACCACCTGGTGAGAACTCATTCCAGGTGGTTTGAGAACGTTAACTATGCCGTTCATGGAGTTCACCTGTGCGAAGATATTCTTCTGTAACATCCACTACTTCTTGAGTGACTTGCATCAAATCACCCTTTAGGGTAGCCCCAGAAGCGAGTTTATGACCCCCGCCACCTAAATGGCGAGCTAGTGCACCTACATCAACTTGGTTGGCCCGTAGTCCAAGACGAATTTCACCAGGCTTAACCTCTCGAAAAACCATGGCCACTTCCGCGGTATCCAACATTCGAGCATAACTCACTAGGTGATCAGTATTCTCAGGCGGAATATTAAATTTTTGAAATTCATCGTAACTAAGAGACATCCAGACCAACCTTCCCCCTTGGGAGGTTTGCAAATTACTCAAGGCATACCCTAGGAGCTTGAGAAAGTCATAGGGCTGAGAGGAAAAAATCTCCCGAGCCATGGGCGCCGGTTGTACCCCACAATCAAGTAATTCTGCTGCAATTGAGAGAACTTCACTATTTGTGTTGGCATGACGGAACCCACCAGTGTCCCCCAGAATACCTCCATATAAAGCGGTGGCAATTTCTAAATCAAAAGCCACCCCTAATTCTTTTAAGATCCGGTACGCAATCACACTAGTTGCGGCCTCGTTGGGATTTACATAAACAAGATTCCCTTCGCCCCGCCCCCGTTGATGGTGGTCAATGTTCACTAGGCATTTGGCCCTTTGCACTCCTGGAGCGATAGCTCCTGTACGATAGGGCTCACAGTCCAAAACTACCACACAACTCTCTCCTGGTTGGAAATCTTGGGGAATATATTCAATTTTAGAAAGACCTGGCCAACTTAAGTTAGTGGGAACAGGGTCCCCACTAACCATCCGACATTGCTTCCCAATTTTGGTCAATCCATGAAAAAGCGCGAGCATGGAGCCGAGGCTATCTGGGTCAGGATTTTCATGACCAACAAAAATGAAATTATCTCGTTCTTGAAAAAATTGCACTATTTCAGGAAGGCTGTTCATTCATTCACCTTCACTTTCTGTTGGGTCGACCTGAAGGGTCTTCAACAAGGCGTCCATTTTCGCTCCCTGCTCTAGAGAATTGTCGAAATGGAAGGTGATTTCTGGCGTATGCCTGACCCTTAAGCGCTTGGCCAATTCGGAACGAATAAAACCCTTAGCTCGATTGAGACCTTCTAAAGTTTTTTCCCGTTCTTCTACCGTACCTAACATACTGAAGTAGACCTTAGCGAAGGACAAATCACGGGAAACGTCCACATCCGTGATACTGAGCATCCCTAGTCGCGGATCCTTTACTTCTGTGGCAATAATGGCACTAACTTCCCGTTTTATTTCTTCACCTACTCGAACATGTCTACCAGTCATAACTATCACCTCTATAGAGTCCGTTCCACCTTCACCATAATAAAGGCTTCTATGACGTCTCCATCTTTAATATCGTTAAAGCGTTCCACACCAATACCACATTCATAGCCATGGGTCACTTCCCGAACGTCATCTTTAAACCGTTTAAGGGAAGCAATCTTACCTTCATGAACAATCACATTGTCCCGAAGTACCCTAACTTCTGAAGCTCTAGTAATTTTCCCATCTACTACATAACAGCCGGCCACAACTCCGCCAGGGACCTTAAAGGTTTGGCGCACATCTGCACGACCGATAACTTCTTCTTTGAACTCTGGATCTAAAAGTCCAGCCATGGCTGCCTTCACATCATCTAGAAGGTTGTAGATGATCCGGTAAACTCGAATATCCACACCATCCCGCTCTGCAGCTTTGCGAGCATTTGGTTCTGGGCGCACATTAAAGCCAATGATAATAGCATTAGAAGCAGCAGCTAGTAAAACGTCTGATTCGGAGATGGCTCCCACAGCTTGGTGGATGACCTTAACTCGTACTTCATCGGTAGATAGTTTTTCTAAAGATGCCCGAACCGCTTCAGCAGACCCTTGTACGTCTGCCTTAATGACTAGATTGAGCTCTTTAACTTCTCCTTCTTGGATTCTTTGGAAAAGATCATCCAAGGTCACTCGACTAAATCTGCTTAGATCCCGATCCCGTTGTTTTTCCTGTTGAATAGAAGCCACTTGTCTGGCGGTTTGCTCATCTTTTACCACAACGAAGGAATCGCCAGCGGCAGGCACATCAGTAATTCCTAAAACTTCAACTGGGGTGGATGGTCCCGCCTCTTTAATGTTTTCTCCTTGATCATTAATTAGGGCGCGCACCCGACCACAGACATTACCAACCGCAAAAGAGTCACCTACGCGCAAGGTTCCTGAAGAGATTAATACAGTGGCAACCGGCCCTCGTCCCCGATCTAACTTAGCATCGATCACGGTACCCCGGGCAGGACAATCTGGGTTAGCCTTGAGATCTTCCACTTCTGCCACTAAAAGGATCATCTCCAAAAGTTCATTGATCCCTTCCCCGTGGAGTGCAGATACATTGACAGCAATAGTATCTCCGCCCCATTCTTCCACAACCAATTCATGTTCGGTCAGTTCTTGTTTCACCCGATCCGGATTGGCAGCTTGGAGATCCGTCTTGTTGATGGCTACAATAATAGGTACACCAGCTGCTTTAGCATGGTTGATAGCTTCTACTGTCTGAGGCATTACCCCATCATTGGCCGCTACGACTAAGACTGCAACGTCCGTTACTCTCGCACCTCTAGAACGCATAGCTGTAAAAGCCTCGTGACCGGGAGTGTCTAAAAAGGTAATGGGTTTATCTTTATAGACAATCTGATAAGCTCCTATATGCTGAGTAATTCCACCCGCTTCGGTAGCTGTTACCTTGGTCTTACGAATAGAGTCGAGTAACGTGGTTTTACCATGGTCAACGTGACCCATAATAGTAACTACTGGTGGTCTCGGTAATAAAGAAGCTGGATCTTCGCATATTTCTGCAAAAATTTCTTCCGCTAGATCCTGCTCTGGTTGCACTTCGATAGCGTATTCTGCGGCTACAATAGCAGCAATGTCATAATCAATGGTTTGGCTTAAAGAGGCCATGATTCCAATTTTCATCAACTGCTTAATTAACTCTGTCCCAGACACTCCTAATTTCTGGGCCAGATCATTCACGGATATACTTTCAGGTAAAGTGATGGCCTGTTTTTTGGAACTACTAGGTTTAACCACCTTAGTCCCTTGACTTCTGCGCCCCTTCTTCTTGCCTTTCCCTTTAGGCGCTGAGGCACTCTCGTCTCGTTCTTCGAAACTTCGTTTTTTAGGTTTCTTAACCTTAGGGGTATCCTCCTCTTCAGGTACGTAGCCAGGCACAGATACTTCTTCAGGAGGAGCAAAATGTTCCCTGAGCATTTCAGCTATATCCTCTTCAATTGTACTCATATGACTGGCCACATCGGCCCCTAAATCGTTTAGAAATTCTACAAGAACCTTACTTTCCAAGTCAAGTTCTTTCGCCAACTCGTAGATTCTCATTTTCTTCATCAGCATCACTCCTAATTTTTCTCCTGCACTGACTCCCTAATTTGGGCTTGAATCACGTTGGCAAAATTGCGGTCCGTTATTCCTAGGACCGACCTTGGTGATTTACCGATGGTTTGACCTAAGATATCCTTTTCACCATATACATAGTATTTAACATTGTGATTTTGAGCCAGTGACCTAAACTTGCTGTGAGTATTGGAAGAGGCGTCACTCGCAATAAGCATCAAGACAACTTTGCCCCGCATTACCCCGCCCAACACAGCTTGTTCTCCAGAAACCACTTGACCGGCACGTTGAGCTAAACCCAAATAACTATACATCTTGTTCATTTAACACCCTCTTTAGATCGTCTAGGACTTCACTACTGATGGTGATTTCCAAGGCCCGATCTAGTTGGCGTCCCTTAACCGCCCGTTCCAAACATTCTTCATTGGGACAAACATATGCTCCGCGGCCAGAACGCTTGCCAGTTAAATCTAGATGTACCTTACCTTCAGGATCCCGCACCACACGGATTAAATCCCGTTTGGGATGGCTTGTTCGACAACCCACACAAGTACGCATGGGAATGTGTTTTTGCCGCATTGACACCACCTATTTCTTATTGTCAAAATTAAAGTCTATAGAATCCAATTGGGATAAGTCCGTTATAACCTTATCCTTCTTCTTCTTAGTCTTCTCGGTTTCCTGCTTTTCTTTAGAGGTAGTTTCCGTTTCTGTTTGTTCCACATCAACTACACCAAACCGTTCTTGCCAACTCTTCCGCTTGATCACATTCGTAAGCCCAGCAAGATCTTCTTCACTAATCTCAGGAACTACTACAGGCTCAGGAGAAGTAACAGGCGCTTGCTCTTCTTCCTCTTCTTGTACTTCCTCTAGCTTTTCCGTTTCTTCAGAGACCTCATCAAGCTCATCTAATTCATCTAGTTCATCGAGATATTCTTGATCATCAATAACAGATTCGAGCAAATCCATTTCCTCAAAGAACTCTTCAGCTTGCTCCTCGCTTTTTATGTCAATTCGCCATCCTGTCAGCCTTGCAGCCAACCGGGCATTTTGTCCTTCTTTACCAATAGCTAAAGAAAGTTGATCATTCGGCACCACAGTGTATGCAACCCTATTCGGTTCATCAATTCGAACGTAGAGTACCTTAGCTGGGCTTAGAGCATTTTTAATGAATTCCTCCAAATTACTCTCCCATTGCACCACGTCGATTCTTTCATTGCCCAACTGAGCTACAACGGCTTGCACTCGAGAACCTCGAGCACCTACACAAGCTCCAACAGGATCAATATTTGGATCCCTGCTATAAACTGCGATTTTTGAACGATTTCCCGCTTCCCTGGCAACGGATTTGATCTCTACCTCACCACTTTGAATCTCAGGTACTTCCAATTCAAATAAAGCCTTTAGTAAACCTGGATGGGTTCGGGATAGAAAGACTTGTGGTCCCTTACTACTTTGTCTCACTTCGTTGATATAAAATCGCATTTTTTCATGATGGGGATACGCTTCTCCAGGAATCTGTTCGCTTAGGGGCAACACTGCTTCCACATCACTTAACTCCACTAAAACTTGGCGATGGTCTGCCCTTTGCACAGTACCCATCACCACGTCCCCTTCTCGACCAGAATAGACATCATAAACGATGGAACGTTCCGCTTCCCTAATTTTCTGGATCACTACCTGTTTGGCAGTTTGAGCCGCAATCCGTCCAAAATCTGCAGGGGTAACCTCATGTTCCACAATGTCACCAACGCTGTAGTTGGCATCGAGTTCTAAAGCATCTTCTAAAGAGATCTCCACGGTGTCATCTTGTACTTCTTGGACTACTACACGGCGAGAGTAGACATGAATTTCTCCAGTGTTTTGGTTAAGTTCTACACGGACGCTAGAGGATGAACTGGCTCCGTAATTTTTCTTGTAGGCAGAGACAATGGCAGTGTCGATAGCCTCCAAAAGGATTTCCTTGGAAATGCCCCGTTCTTTTTCTAATTCCGTTAACGCACCAATCAATTCCAAATTCATTTCTAATGGCCTCCCGTTTTAGAACTCCATAGCCAAATTGGCTTTGGCTATTAATTCTAGGGGAATTTCAATAATTTCCCCTTCCCATTCTAATAAGACTACTTGTTCCCGCAAACCCCGTAAGATACCATTAAAGCGTTTGCGACCGTGTAAACCCTGATAAGTACGGATCAACACCGCTCTGCCTGTGAAGCGTTCATAATCTCGTAGTTTCTTCAGGGGCCGCTCTAGGCCCGGTGAAGAGACTTCTAGAGAATAGGATCCTGGAATGGGATCCTCTTCATCTAACTTTTTGTCTAGGATTTCGCTTACACCGCGACAATCCTCTAGATCAACGCCAGTAGGTTTATCTAAAAAAACCCGGAGCACCCAACCAGACGGTTCCTTTACATACTCCACTTCAACTAATTCTAACTCGCTACCTTGAATAATGTCTTCTACCCAGCCTTCCACTAATTGTACAATATTCGCCCTGCTCATGGGTTAGTTTTAGCCTCCTTCTTACCCAAATTATACCCATTTTTTAAGCCCATACGTCAAAAGAGTGGGTCAGATCCCACTCTCCCGCAACATCATCAGTTAAACTTACCAATATTATACCATAGAATCTAAAAAAGTGTCAATTGGTTAGTCTCAGGCAACCCTTCAAGACAGCCATGTAATCGCAAGGTTTCAATTACCGCTTTGGTTACTCCTGACCTAAGACGTAAATCTTCAATGGAAATGAATTCCCCTTCTTGTCTGGCTTCTAAAATACCAGCAGCGGCATTGACCCCCACCCCCTGCAAAGAAGCGAAGGGTGGTCTTAAGGCTCCATCCTCAATTTCAAAACGTTGATCGGAGGATTTGTATAAGTCCACTGGCAAGAAGCGTACTCCCCTAGCCATGGCTTCTAGGACGATTTCTAGCTGGGTAACTGTGGAACGCTCTTTTGGAGTGGCATCATAGCCTTTACTTTCAATTAGAGCCATTTCACTGCGCACCGCCTGTTCCCCCTGGGCTACTAGTTGAGCATCAAAATCCCCGGCTCTTAAGGAAAAGAGAGCCGCATAAAATTCTGCAGGATAATGAACCTTAAAATAGGCGATTCGAAACGCCATCATCACATAGGCTACCGCGTGGGCCTTAGGAAACATATAGCTAATTTTATTGCAAGAATCGATATACCACTCTGGTACCGCAAATTTTCGCAACAACTCTTCGTCTTGTTCAGTCAGACCACGGCCTCTGCGTACTTGTTCCATAATACGAAAGGCATCCCCTGAATCTAGTCCGCGGAGCATTAGATAGGACATGATATCATCTCTAGTAGCAATGACATTACTAAGATCAGTGACACCTTCCCTAATAAGATTCTGGGCGTTGTTGGTCCAGACGTTAGTCCCATGAGAAAGTCCACTAATGCGTACCAAATCACTAAAGGTTTGTGGTCTTGTATCAATCAACATTTGGCGGACAAAACGGGTGCCAAACTCGGGAATTCCTAAGGTACCTACAGGTGTACCAATTTGCTCCTCTCTAACACCTAGATGCTCTAGTGATGAGAAAATCGACATGGTCTTTTCATCATCTAAAGCGATCTCTAAAACTGGTACGCCAGTTAAGTCTTCTAAAAAACGAAGCATAGTAGGATCATCATGACCTAAAATGTCTAACTTAACCAAGCTATCATCAAGGGCGTGATATTCAAAGTGAGTAGTGATCGTCCCACTACTGGGATCGTTTGCTGGGTACTGGATGGGAGTAAAATCGTAAATATCCTTATCTGGTGGTACTACAACCATCCCACCTGGATGCTGTCCAGTGGTACGCCTAACCCCCGAGAGTTTTGTTACCAAACGATTCACTTCAGCATTACGCTTAGTCTCGTTTACCTGTTCAAGGTATTTCATGATATAACCATAGGCGGTTTTTTCTGCAAGAGTACCAATGGTACCAGCTCGATAAACCTGTTCCGCTCCAAATAATTCTTCAGTGTAACTATGGATTTGGGCTTGGTATTCTCCGCTAAAGTTCAGGTCAATATCGGGAACCTTATCACCATGAAAGCCCATGAATACTTCAAAGGGAATCTCAAAACCAAGCTTTTGTAAGGCATTCCCACACTTGGGACAATCTTTGTCGGGCAAATCCACTCCAGAGCCCACTTCTCCCTCTAGAAAAAATTCGTTCCAAAAACACTCGCCACAAACGTAATGGGGTGGTAAGGGATTTACTTCTGTTATTTCACACATGGTGGCAACTAGAGATGAACCGACTGAACCCCTCGAGCCAACCAAGTAACCATCATCTAAAGATTTTTTGACTAGCTTATGGGCGATTAGATATAAAGAGGCGTAACCGTGACCGATGATGGCCTTCAATTCTCGCTCCAAACGGGCCGCTACCACTTCAGGCAAGGGATCCCCATAAAGTTTACGTGCTGCCCTATAGGTCATTTCCTCTAGGTCTTTTTCCGCATTAGGGATTTGGGGCGGATGCAATCCTTCAGGTACAGGAATTAGCTCTTCTATCTCAGCTGTAACCGCCCGGGGATTACTTATGACCACTTCATAGGCCTTTTCAGGTGTGAGATAGGTGAACTCCTGGAGCATTTCTTCTGTAGTCCTGTAATAAAGTGGTGCTTGTCGTTCCGCATCCTCAAATCCGTGCCCAGCCAATAAAATAGTGCGAACAAATGAATCTTCAGGGCGCAAAAAGTGCACATCACCGGTGGCCACCACTGGAATCTTCAAGCTTTCACCGATCTTAACAATCTGTTGATTGATGCGAACTAAATCCTCTTTACTGCGTACTTGAGTTGTACCGATTAAAAACCCATTATTTTCTAAGGGTTGGATTTCAAGATAATCATAAAAAGATGCAATCTCCATAACTTTTGGATCTTGGTGCAAGATTGCCTGGTAAACTTCCCCCGCTTCGCAGGCAGAACCTAAAATGAGTCCTTCTCGATATTCCTCTAAAATGGCCCGGGGGATCCGGGGGCGCCGATAGAAATAATCTAAATGGGAAAGGGAAACCAGTCGATAAAGATTCTTTAAACCTACCTTATTTTTGGCTAAGATAACGATGTGGTAAGAACGTTCCTTAGATTCAGGATTGTCAATAAGGTAACCTTCCACACCATAAATAATTTTTACTCCATGCTTTTTGCCTGCCCGATGGGCATCGGGAAAAGCCTGAATTACACCGTGGTCGGTGATAGCCACCGCTTCATGGCCCAAAGAAGCGGCTAGTTGAACCACATGCTCCACATCAATCGTACCATCAAGACCACTCATTTTAGTGTGTAAATGGAGCTCCACTCTTTTCTCTGGAGCTTGATCAGTTAGCCCTGGTGGTGCTTCAACTGGGGTTAATCCTTGAACCATCAAAGAAAGCTGATTATCAAAGGTTTGAAACTGCAGATTTCCCCTCACTTTAAGCCACTTACCTCGCTTAATGGGAAGATCCTGAGGTTCATCTAAGAAAGCTTTACAGCTTAATGTATCTGTTCCATCATAGAGATCGAACATGATTAAGGTTTTCCCGGTGCGGGTTAGGCGAGAATCAAAAGCAACAACCTCACCACAGATCACCACATTCCGTTCTTCTTCTTGTAAGTCTAAGATCGGCGTTGCCTCGCCTCTAATTGAGTCTTGTAGTAAACGTCTACCACCGCTGCTACCGCGACGTTTTTCTCCATTGCTACCGTTACCCTGACCGTTGCTATTACCATTAGTAGCGGTCCCGTAACCGTTAGGAATAATGTTCAGTTGCTTTACAGCATTTTCCAGATAGTTTTCTTCAGACTGATCTTCCCAGCGAAAAAACACGCGGGTCACTTCAGGTACTTCGTTTTTAATCCGTTCTTCTAACTCATCCCAAAGGTCTTGATCGCCTCTTGAGGCACCCCCAAGAAAGAACGTCCATTCTTTGTTTTCGGGGTCAATCCCGATTTCTAGAATTTCTATAGTCTCTAAAAGGGGATTTGGATGGAGTGAACTTAGAAAATATTTGTTTTCTGGTCTAAGATAAATAGAAGGCATTAAACCACCTCCGTAAAAAGACTCCTGGTAGTAACCGGGAGTCACAATCTAGTTGTTCTTGGTGATCTTTATGGATCTTAATATATCCCAATACATTTTGAGCCGGGCCCAAAATCCCTTGGCGAAGCCACGTTTTTCTTCTTTCATAATTTGGGAGACTGCCGGCAAAGGTACAGGTACAATTTGGACACCGTGTTGTTCTGCATAACGCGTGAGGGCCACTTCAACGCCAAAGCGGCTATCTTCAAGCTTGGGTACACTTTCAAAGAGTTCTTTTTTTATTGCCCGCTGACCTGATAAGGAAGGGGCAATTTTCTGGGCTAAATCTGTAGATTTGCGTCCCTCTAAAAATACTCCGATGCTCATCTCAGTAACTCCTGTGAGCACCGGTTCTAAAATTGCCTCAATGTGTTCACAGTGAAGCCCCACTAAATCCGCATCGATAAATAAAAGTACATCACAATTTGTTTGTTGCGCTCCCGCCTTCATGGCCCCACCCTTGCCCACGTTCTCCGGTAGCTCTAATATTTGCACCGGATACTTGCTCGCGACCAATACGGTCTGATCCTCAGAACCATCACTTACCACGTGAATTTCATCAAGTATGGGGCATTGAAGTAAGACCTCTAAGACCTTATCAATAGTCTTCTCTTCGTTATAGGCAGGGACAATAGCCGCAACTCTCACGATTATTCGCCATCCTTTATGATTCCTAAGATAGTTGCTACTACTTCGTCAATGGGTACATTTAGCTTTTCCTTAGTACGCCTGATAGTGACCTCCATTTGTCCATGTTCTAAAGATTTGGATCCAATGGTAACTCTAATGGGAAAACCAATCAGATCTGCGTCTTTAAACTTAACCCCAGGACGTTCATTTCGATCATCTAAAACTACCTCAACGCCGGCGGCTTGTAATTCTTGATACAACTTTTCTGCAGCTTCGGCCTGGGCCTGATCCTTTATGCTCACAGGGACCACGATCACATGATAGGGAGCAATACTCATGGGCCAGATAATGCCGTCTTCATCGTAATTCTTCTCAATAACAGCTGCAACCGTACGACCAACACCAATACCATAACATCCCATGATTAACGGAGTTTCGGTACCATCTTCCTGTAAGAAGGTGGCCCCTAAGGCACTCGAATACTTAGTGCCCAACTTAAAGACCTGCCCTACCTCAATCCCCCTTGCCCCTTCAAGGGTTCCAGAACACCGAGGGCAGGGATCACCTGGTTGAGTTTCACGCAAATCAGCAAAGGCCTCCACTTGAAAATCCCGTTCAAGATTTGCATTAGTCAGATGGTGTTCATCTTTATTCGCACCTACAACCGCGTTGTATAAATTCACGATGGCGTAGTCTGCATAAAGGGGAATTTTAAGCCCTACAGGTCCTGCAAAACCAACTGGAGCACCGGTTGTTTCATAAATGGTGATTGAATCAGCCAATTCTAGAGTTGCAACACCGAGGAATTTTTGAAACTTAATCTCATTTAATTCGTGATCACCACGAATTAAAGCGGCCACTGGTTTTCCATCGGCGAGATAAATTAAAGTCTTGATGCAATCTTGTGGCCGTACTTGTAAGAAGGCACTGATCTGCTCAATGGTACTGGCATTCGGAGTGGCCACTTCCGTAAGTTCCTTCAACTCTTGGGCCAAAGCAGGATCCCGTTTAACACTTACACCTTCGGCCCGCTCCGAGTTAGCCGCATAAGAACAGGTAGTACAGTGTAAGACTAGGTCTTCTCCCGCATCTGCCAAGACCATAAACTCGTGGGTTACATCTCCCCCAATGGCACCAGAGTCAGCCTCAACCGGACGTGCTTCTAGGCCACAACGGGTGAAAATTCGCTCATAAGCATGATAAGCATCCCAATAACTTTTATCTAAGCCTTCTTCATCCCGATCAAAGGAATACATGTCCTTCATAACAAATTCTCTACCGCGCATTAAACCAAAACGTGGCCGGATTTCATCACGATATTTATTTTGAATTTGGTATAAGCGAAGCGGTAATTGCCGGTAAGATCGAACTTCAGAACGAACTAAAGCAGTTACAATTTCTTCATGGGTTGGTCCTAAACAGAATTGCCGCCCGTTACGATCTTGTAAACGAAACATTTCTGCACCATAATCAGACCAACGTCCAGTTTCATGCCATAACTCTGCAGGCTGCACGATGGGTAACAAGACCTCTTGTCCTCCAATGGCATCCATTTCTTCTCTGATAATACCCTCTACCTTGCGAAGTACTCGAAGACCAAGGGGTAGGTAAGTATAAATGCCTGTAGCGGATCGACGTAATAAGCCAGCTCGTAGCATCAATTTATGGCTTTGAATTTCTGCCTCCGCAGGCGTTTCTCTTAGTGTTGGTGAGTATAATTGCGACATTAACATAATCTATCCCCTATCTTTCTTCAAGCAATTTGTTGGCTTCAGCTACTAAAGCGTCAACCAAATCCTCTTCAGCAACTTTACGTAATATCTTCCCATGACGAAAAATCAGACCTACCCCATTACCGCCGGTTATACCAAGATCCGCGTGACTCGCTTCTCCAGGCCCATTTACTATGCAACCCATGACCGCAATCGTAATTGGGAGTGGGAAATCACCTAAACGATTCTCCACCTCTTGGGCGATCCCTTCTAAATCAATCTCAGTTCTTCCACAAGTTGGACAAGAAATGAATAATGGTCCGCGCTGCCTTAAGCCTAGAGAAGATAAAATAGCCCAAGCCACCTTGACCTCCTCTACTGGATCTCCCGTAAGTGAGACCCGCAAGGTATCCCCTAGACCTCTTGATAATAGGGCCCCTAGGCCAGCGGCGGATTTAATGGTTCCAAACCATTTCGTTCCTGCCTCAGTGATCCCTAAATGCAATGGATAAGATACCCGGGAGCTTAACTCTTCATAAGCATCCACTGTCATTTGAATATCAGTGGATTTTAGGGAGACAACAATATCTTCAAAGTTGAGTTTCTCGAAAATATTGATATGCTCTAAAGCACTTTCTACCATTGCGGTGGCAGTGCGCCCGTGTTTTTCTAGTAACGGTGCTGAAATAGAGCCAGAATTAACCCCTATACGAATAGGCACTTGCCTCTCCTGGGCTGCTTGGACCACCGCACTCACCTTGTCCTCTGAGCCAATATTTCCCGGGTTCAGGCGCAGCTTATGCACTCCAGCATCTAAAGCAGTCAAGGCTAGGCGATGGTCAAAGTGGATGTCTGCAACCACCGGAATAGGAGAGTGTTCCACAATAGTGGCCAAGGCACTCGCAGCCTCTTGATCCACCACTGCTAGACGGACAATTTCACACCCAGCCTCACTTAGGGCTTCAATTTGAGCCAAGGTGGCCTTAATATCTCTAGTATCTGTATTGGTCATGGATTGCACCGAAATTGGTGCACCTCCACCTATTTTTAAGTTACCTACTTGTACCTGGCGAGTGTCCTTACGCACAATGTTCACCTTTCTAGGAAAAAAGATTAAGATTGGAGATATCTTTAAAAGTAGCAAAAAGCATCAAGAGAACCAAGAGGGCGAGGCCAATAAATTGAGCGATCCCCCTAGCCTCAGGTGCTAGTGGCTTACCCCGAATTGCTTCCACCACTAAAATGACTAGCCAACCACCGTCTAAAACCGGTACAGGTAACAGGTTGAGCAGGCCCAAATTGATATTGAGAATTATAGCTAAGATTAATAGTTGCGGTAGGCCTTGCTTTGCAGTCTGACCTACAATTTGCACAATACCAATGGGACCAGAGATTTCGGCCTTTTGTTTACCTGTAAGCATTCTACTGAGATCTCGAACTAATTGGGTAGTAATGTACCAAGTCTGGGATACGCCAGCACGCAAGCTGACTAGAAATGGGTATTGAGGTTTTGAATCAATGGCGATTCCAATCACTCCAATGCCATCCCGATCCTGTGGCACAACCTGGACTGTCACTAATTGACGTTCTCGCTTCACCACTACCGTCATTTCCTGATTGGGCGAGGCCTTAATTCTTTCAATAACTTCATCAGTAGTGTTCACCGTTTCACCATTAATCGAAACAAAACTATCCCCAGGCAAAAAGCCAGCTATCTGACCAGGTGACTCCATTTCCACTAAGGTAATAGTGGGAGGTACTGCGATGAGCATGAAATAGATGACAAATAGCACAATTGCTAGGACAAAATTCATTAAGGGTCCCGCGGCAATTGTACCTAGGCGCCAACCTAAATTCTTGTTGTGAAAACTACGGGGATTATCTTCCTCCACATCGTTGACCGCATCGGATCCCTCGTCCATTCCCGCCATCCGCACAAATCCCCCTAAGGGAAAGGCACGAAAAGAATACTTGGTTTCACCCCTGGTAAAGCTCCCCAAGGCCGGACCAAACCCGATCGCGAACTCATAAACTTGAATACCCGCTAGTTTAGCGACGGTAAAGTGCCCTAATTCATGAAAAAACACGATGGTTCCAAAAACCACTACAAATGCTACTAAAGTTAGCATTACACAACACCCTCTCTAACCAATCCACTCTCTCGCCCTAATTCGGGCTTCAGAATCTATGTCTAGTATTTGCTCTAGAGTTGGAAATGATTTGCCCTGAAATGTCTCCATAACTTTTTCTACCAATTCGGGGATTTGGGTGAATTTAAGTTTGCCTGTTAAAAAGGCCGCGACCGCCTCTTCGTTAGCAGCATTGAGGGCTATGGGCTGTTCCCCCCCTGCTTGGCCAGCACGATAAGCTAATTCTAGACTAGGGAAACGCTTGAGATCAACTGGCTCAAAACTAAGAGTCCCGACCTTGGTTAAGTCCAACTGCTCCACTGGCGAAGACACAATATCAGGATAGGTCAAAGCATATTGGATTGGTAAACGCATATCTGCGGTACCTAGATGGGCTATAACCGAGCCATCATTAAGCTGAATCATGGAATGGACAATGCTTTCCGGATGAACCACCACTTCAATATGGCTATAAGGGAAATTAAATAACCAGTGGGCCTCGATGACTTCCAAACCTTTATTCATCATGGTGGCAGAATCAATGCTAATTTTCCCCCCCATATCCCAGTTAGGATGGGCCAATGCCTCCTTAGCACTCACGTTTTCCAAAGAACCCTTATAGGTTCTAAACGGACCACCAGAGGCAGTTAGAATAATTTTAGCAATGTGTTTCCGATCCCGCCCATAAAAGCAATGCCACAGAGCACTATGTTCTGAATCAACAGGGATAATTTGGGATTGATATTTCATCATTAAATGCCCGCCTGCTACTAAGGTTTCCTTATTGGCTAAAGCCACCCGTTTTCCAGCTTCTAAGGCAGCCAAGGTAGGCTTTAATCCCATAGCCCCCACAACAGCTACCACTACAACATCACAGCGAGGATCACTTACCATTTCTTCTAACTGAAGGGGGTCACTATAAACTGGAATGGAAAATTCTTCACTAAGGGATTTGGCACTTTCCGGGCAATTAATACTGGCGAATTGTGGCTTAAACTCCGCAATCTGCTTTCTAAGTAATTTCTTATTAGAACCGGCAGCCAGCCCCAGGACAGTATAGCCAGGTAAATGACGGATTACATCTAAGGTTTGGGTACCGATCGAACCGGTCGAACCGAGGATAACAACATTAGGCATGACAGATATCCTTTCCTAACTATTGATTCAAGTAGTGATACAAGTGGTGAACAGGGCCTTTAGAAAAACCATTATTAGTGGTCCGATCAAGGCGCCTAGCAAACCCCAGAACCGAAAACCAATATACAAAGCGATTACTGCAATTAAGGGATGTAAATCTAAACGTTCACTTACCAAATGGGGTTCACCAAATTGTCTTATAAGTAATACTATCAGATAAGCTACCCCTAAGGCTAGTGCCACTTGGGTATGACCTAAATAAATTTGCACTCCTGCTAAGCCAAGATAGATCAATCCCGGTCCCGCGACCGGTACTAGGTCCACAAAGCCTACAGCTAGGCCTAAAAGTATGGGATAGGGTAGTTGCAAGAGATAAAAAAAGAGCATGCTTAGGGTGCTGGTTAAGCCCATGAGGATTAACTGCACCCGAAACAAATAGCAAAGTGCTTGGGAAGTATCGTGATAAAGTTGAAAAAACCCCTGCCGCCACTTATGGGGCAAATGTCTAGCGATCGCGGTTGTAAAAAGATTTTTGTCTTTACAAAAAAAATAAGCACTGAAGGCGGCTAAAACCCAAATCACCAATAGATCTGGGATGGCATAGACCCATTTTAGTAATAGTTCGAGGGAGCCAGTTAGATTCAAGGGTGTCAATGGAGTGGCAATCCAAGGTAGACCTTCAAAAAACTGAGTAACTTGCTCTGAGAGCCACGGTGCCAATTTTACCAAACCCTTCGCCTCCTGCCACAGCTGGAGAACACAGAAGACAAGAATGATAGGAAGTCCTAAAAAAGTGACAAAGGTAAGTAAGAAGGTTGTGCAGGCCCGAGAGAAACCTAGAGTTTCTAGATAGCTAACAGGGATATCTAAAAATAACGCCAAGACTAACCCTAAGAAAAAAGGAGCTAGATAGGGGAAGCTAAGTTTCAAAGTAACTAAAAGACCCCAAAAACCCAGTACCGAAAAAACTATAAATTGCCACACACCGCTTCACCCCTTAGGGGCCAACGAAGGGTTAAAAGAGTAAAGTTAGGCAGATAAAAAGCACCGGAAAAACAAAGCCGATGGAGTCAAAGCGGTCTAAAACCCCTCCGTGACCAGGCAATAAAGAA
>JAAZLB010000325.1 GCA_012799535.1 Bacillota bacterium
AGCCTCAAGCGTTTTCTTTTAGAGGAGAGCTACGAGCTTTTTGAAGCTATTGACCAAGAAAACCCAGAAGAGATCAAAGACGAACTAGGGGATGTCCTCTTACAAGTATTACTCCATTCCCAAATTGCTAAAGAATACGGGGCCTTTGATATTAATGATGTCATAGTTAATCTGAGTGATAAGCTAATTCGCCGTCATCCCCATGTCTTTAGTGATGGGCAAGCCGATACCCCTGAGCAGGTGGTGGTGAACTGGGATGCCATTAAAAAGACGGAACAAGCGGGGGCCTCTAGAAAATCTGTTTTAGATGGGGTGCCCAAGGATTTTCCTGCCCTCATGCGTGCAGAAAAGATTCAGAAAAAAGCTGCCAAGGTAGGCTTTGATTGGGACGAAACTCAAGGTGTTTTGGAGAAGGTACATGAAGAATTGGGAGAGTTAGAGGAAGCTATGATAAAGAATAATCAACACGACCTAGAAGAAGAACTAGGTGACTTACTTTTTGCCCTAGTTAATCTCTCCCGCTTTCTCAAGGTGGATCCAGAATTTTCCTTACAAAAGGCCACAGCCAAATTTACCGAACGTTTTCACCTAGTTGAAGAGCAAGCCCAAGAACAAGATCTAGAACTGAAAGAGCTGAATCTAGATGAGTTAAATCTTCTTTGGGATAAGGCGAAGGATCAACTCCGTAAGAATCCCCATTCTTGAAGAAAACGCCCTAATCCCTTGCCTACTCCAGGTACGAGATGAAAATCCCGTTCTTCTAAGGTGCCCCACATGGCCAAAAGTAGAAAATAGAGGATAAAGCCACTAATTAGAGCTAAAAGGCTTGCTAGGAAGTTAGGGGTAAAGTGCACTAAGGTGTCTTGGAGATAGTACATGACTACAGAAGCTAGGGCGGTTGCTAAAATTGGGTTTACTAACCCATAACGCCAATGGACTACCTGCCCCACCCGGCGTAGCACTGCTACAAAGTTAAGGGTAGCCACTAAAGCCCAGCCAAAGGTGGTGCTCCACGCGGCTCCCAAGATGCCAAGGTTCGGCATGGCCACTAAGAGATAATTCAAGGCAAATTTAGCTACCACTCCTAACAGTAAATTGCGCACTGGAATAGTCATTGCTCCTAAACCTTGCAAAATCCCAGTTGTAGCTTGAATCAAACCGAGGGTGATGGTACCGATGGCTAAGATTTTTAAGGGTTCTCCCACCTGGGGATAACCAAAGAGCACTTGGCTTAAAGGTGTCGCCAAGACATACAGGGCGGCAAAGGAAGGAATCCCAAAAACCAAGGCCATGCGGAGTGCTTCTTCAACCCGATAGGTGACTAGTTTTCTGCTTTTGAGGGCCCAAGCTTCTGAAATGGCCGGAACTAGGCTTGTGGCTAAGGCTACCGTAACAATGTTGGGAAACTGGCACAAGGTTAAAGCCATTCCTAGATGACCTAGGCTTTCTCGAATAGCATCAGAACTAAAGCCAGCCACTTCCATGCGCCAGGGGATGAGTAAACTGTCAGCCAACTGCATAATGGGCCATAACACTGTAGCTACTACTGCGGGGGTGGCTAAGCTCAATAATTTGAAGATAATCTGGACCGGGGAATCTGACCCGGTTTTTCCTTTCAGAGGAGGTAATTCTCCCAGTAATTCTCCCTGCTTAGCGAAGTAGAAGGCAAGTAAGATGAGAAATCCCGTTAATTCCCCTACCAAAAATCCCCAAGCTACTCCAGTCACCGCCCACTCAATACCCCGAGGCCTTAACCAAAGGGTTAGGAAAATGGTGGCAGTCACCCTAAATGCCTGATCAGCCACTTGGGAGATAGCAGTTGGTGTCATGTACTGGAAACCTTGAAAAAAGCCCCGCAAAGACGCGCTCAAGGCGAGGAAAAAGCAAGCGGGGCCCAAGATGGCCAAGGTGGCACTGACCCCTAGATCCCTGGCAAAAACTTGGGCAAACCAACTAGCACCGCCTAATAGGGATAGGGCCACGACTCCTCCGGTAATCACTACTACTAGGTTTCCCAACCGAAACACCCGTCGCACCTCACGAACAGAACCTTGGGCCACCTTTTCCGCGATGAGTTTAGAAATGGCCACAGGCATCCCGGCAATAGCAATGACAGCCGCGAAATAGTGAATGGGCTTGACTAACTGATACAAACCCATCCCATCATCGTAGATCAAGCGGGGTAAGACCACCATATAAATAAGTCCAATCACCCGACTAACCATGCTGGCTAAGGCCAAGATTACTGCACCACGTAAAAAAGACTCCTTTGTCATTGACCTTCTTCCCTTCCGTAGTCCACTTTACGCTACAGAAGTGCAGGATATGACTAGGAGTCCCCTACTCTGTGAATTGCCCCTACTGCTCCATTTGTTTTGCTAAGAACCCAGCAGCGGTTTCGCACAATTTTGTTTCCAACTCACCTAGATTACGATTCTGTTCGTTCGTGCCTAAAATAACACTACCAATGGGATCTCCCTCGGAAATGATGGGTGCAATAACCTGCATGGCAAAACCCCATTGGTCATCTTCAGGATGTTCCCCTAGTTTTGTAGTGATAGTACGCCGTGAATCCATGGCCTTTTCCACAACAGGAACGATGGAGCGGTCTATCCACTGTTTCTTAGGGGCTCCCGAAATGGCCACTACCGCATCACGATCAGTTATGATGGCAACATGACCTGTAGTTTCATACAAAGAGTCAGAATACTCTTGGGCAAAATCCCCCAGTTCGCCGATGGGTGAATATTTTTTTAAAATTACTTCTCCATCCCGATCCACAAAAATCTCCAAGGGGTCGCCTTCGCGAATCCGCAAAGTACGCCTAATTTCTTTGGGGATGACTACACGACCTAGATCGTCGATGCGTCTAACTATTCCAGTTGCTTTCAACGTCACACCCCTCCTCTAAGGTTGGCTTGCCCTTAGTATAAACTCTCCTTTCCACTTTTATTCATTGTGTATGGAGGCTAATACCTCAGTCAAAAACATTAAAGCCTGCTCGTCCACGGGATCCTTTTCCACGACGAGTTGCCCAATTCGTCCATGACGATAGGAAATCTTCCCTCGATAGCGTTGGTAGAGGGCCGCGTATTTTTCCGCCTCTATGGCTAAACCTTCCAGGAATTTGATCTCAAATTTATTTTTCCGAGCAGTAATATGACTAATCCCTAAAAAGCGAGCCAAGACCTTAATTCGGGCAATCTGCAGAAGATTGCGTACCGCCTGGGGTAGATCGCCGAAGCGATCCTGAATCTCCTCTTCTAAATCATCACAAGCTTCCAGCGAATCTAAGGCGATGATCTTTTGATATAACTCTACCTTCTGTCCAGGATCTTCCACAAATTC
>JAAZLB010000326.1 GCA_012799535.1 Bacillota bacterium
AACAACTTGGTCTGGGCTTCTTCCCAATTCATCGGTATTATCTCAATTTCCCGTCCCATTCTATCACCGAGAGCATATGCGATATCTACTACTACTCCTGTGACCACACCCTCCTCAACATAAATTAGAGGTGCTAGGTTTTCATTAGCCAGAAAAACCAATTTATCATTTTCTTGCGCAGTTACAGACGATTCGAAGATAAATAAGACCATAATCAGTAAAATACAGACCCTCAGTGCACGACTTCTAGAATTGCTCTGAACCATCTTTATTCCCCCCTATAGTAACCCACATCAAAGCACTTGATTCGAAGGGATTTCACCATGGTCATTGTACCACAAAGAAGTCTATTTGGGCGGAATTTATCCTGTTTGTCCTCTGGAACTCATTTTACCTATACTGTTCCGCTGATCGCCCTAAGCTCAACCATGGCAGCACTAGGCAAGAAATGCACTCATAAATGGAAAAAACACCCTAAGAACCTGGGTGTTTTTGTGCATCCTCTTCACCAGACCGCTGCCAGTAATTAACCGCACTAATTCCTAATGCAACGAGGACCAACGCGGCCAGTATGGAAATGGTTAGCTGCTCATCAGGGAGTAAAATTGCCGATAAGATAGCACCGGAAATTGGGATAACAAACCGATAGATGGTTACCTCCCCTGCTTTATTGTACTTAAGTAAAGTATACCAGATTGAGAAGGCAGCAGCGGATAAAAACGCTGAATAGATAAACAATGCCCAGAACAACGGAGTCAAAGTTAAACCACCATCTACAAGTGTTGGTATACCGAGTGCCAACAACAACAATGACCCCAATGTAAGCTGGTAAGCATTAACTGTAACCGGGTTCAGTGTCTTGCTTAAGCTTTTCGCCCAGAAAGTTCCTACAGCACTTGTCAATCCCGCTAATACAAGAAAACCCTCACCACGTAAGCTAAATTCCCAACCTATCGTGGTACTAGGTTGCCAATTGACTAGTACAATACCGGCAAACCCAGCAATTAATCCTAAAACTTTTCCGAGGTTGAGGCGATCGTTAGTGTAGATAAAGTGTGCAAGAATTACAACCCAAAAATTACCCACAGAGTTAAGAATGGCGCTCTTAATCCCACTGACAGCTGCAACTCCGTTATAGAAAAAATAGTACTGTAAACCAGTTTGAGCTAGTCCTAACATGAGTAGTGGCATTAAGTTCGCCCGCTGAATCTTAACGGACTGGCCCAAAAATAGCCGTTGTACAGCAAAGACCATGAGTCCGGCTAGGAAAAACCGTGCCCCAGCAATTAACATGCGCGCGGATACATCAGATGGGGCAATCTGCAATTCAGCATATGTAATTTTTAAGACTGGAAAAGCACTACCCCATAAGATACAAGCTATAACCGCCATTAACGCTACAAAGTATTTGTTCGTCCAAATGTTATTTTGCGTCACTAAATTCATTCCTTATATACTTTTATTTAAAGCTATTATAGCACAGTCCCGTTCTAACACGAAACATCCCTATCCCGCTTTAAAGTAAACAACTCCTGCGTAGATGCAGGAGTTGTCGTGTTTATGTTCATTGTACTCTGTAAAGGGCCAAAAGAACTTAGTGAGGATTCTTGAGACGATAGCTTCCCCAGTACTGCCAAAAGTTCCTAGACGATACCCCAAAATTTTCACTACTAGCGTAACTATCTTGCCCGGGGAGAATCTCAGCCAAAATAATCCCAGTCTCACCCGGTTTGACCAAGCCCGCATGAACGGCGGCTGTAGCCAGATCAGAATCGATGGTGTAAATACCTGTGCCCCACACTGTACCAGCAGTTGAGCCCGTTACCTGAAAAGCCAAAGTCTGGCCAACAAAGCCCCCAAAATCCCCTAAATGTCCAGGATTTAGAATCAAGAGAGAGCTTTCATCGTAAGCCACAAACTCATAGCTAACATCATAGCCTCCATAGCTATTGGAGGTTATTCCATTGCGTTTAGAGGCTTCATATTCCGCTTGCCCCGGCAAAATGCGCACAGCCACAATGCCACTCTGATCCACACTGAGCACACCGGCATGGACAGCGGCTGTTGCCAAATCACTATCATTTGTGTAGATCTGGGTGCCCCAAACTCGGCCGTTATCTGCACCTTTCACCCGGAAATAGACAATCTTTCCTACTTCCGATACAGTCCCAGCGTACCTGTTAAAATAAGCAACTTCCACTGGCTCGGACCAAACACCATAGGAGGTTCGGGCCGCTGAACCACTTTCTGACCCAAACAAAAACGCTTCGAAACGCAAAAGTAAGTCTTCCAAATCCCCTAGAAAGTTCTGAGAAGCCGCGCGATTGGTCACCGCCAGCTCATAAGCGCTACGTAGTTCCACAACTAAGTCAACCAGATTATCTGTAGAATCACTCTCAGGCTGCCAAGTTGAATAAGCAAAAACGGGAAAGGTCAGCAAACACATCAAGAGAACCGTTAAAGCTATACTAAGCCGCATTTTCATTAAACACTCCTTCTTTCTATTCAGGCTATTTTTTAAATACTTGCCGCAGACTATCCCAATTTCGTTTTCCTTGAAGCCAGCCGTTCACAAGCACAAACAGCGTAGAGCAGCCCGCAATGATCAAAACATGGTAGAAAAGCCCCGTGAAACCCAAAACTCCAAGATCCACAAGATGAGTTGGTTTGCTAAGATAGGGGAAAACTGCAAGATAGCTTATTAACTCCCTTCGCACCTCACCGTCCCGCAGATTAGGCCATGCTTCATCACTATTGTAAATGACATGTCCCTGGTATTCCTTACCAAGTGCAGTAAAACGGTAACCTTTCGAGGTTGTCCGAGAACGATTGGCCTCTGCGCCGTGATCGTCCAATCGACTGTTATAGCTCGTTAATGTGCTGATAGTGGTTTCTCCAAAGAGAATCAATACAAAAACAGAAAGACTATTTACCAATGCCAAAAATAGACAGGCGGAAACCACCAAGCGAATTGCCGGGTGAATGCTCGATTTTTCTCTCCTTGCCACAAGTCTTCACTCCTTCGGTTGATCTCGCCTGATACAATTGTAACTAAAACTGAAAAAATGGCCATTGATCGAAAGTATGAAATGACAAAAAAAGCTCTCATACTAAAGTACGAGAGACTCATTGAACATGAACGCTATGCCTTTACCGAAACGCAGATACAGTAGAGTTTAGAGGACACAGATTTCGTCGCATTTTTCAATCAACCTTCCGGACGAAATATTATTCTCGTCACACGACACCAGCACCCGTTCAATCCCAATTTGCTGTGACCATTTCTTTGCACGGCCACCACCATAGTGCAGAAGAAACCGCCGCAATCTTACGAAGTCTAAGCGCTACTAAGCAAATACTCAATCCTGAAGCCCTAGAAGCGGAGTTCCTCCTTAACGGTCAGAGTATCCTAAAGCCTGTCGGCTATGTCCACTAGATTTTGAACCTGATTTTTCAATCCGCCTTAGTCTTCTACTGGTCCTTCTTGATACTCTAGTATATCACCAGGCTGGCACTGGAGGGCTTCGCAAACCCCTCCAATCGTTCAACATTATTGACTAATGTCATTAACCCCACCTCCACCTAATTTTTTTACTACAAACGATACGAACATGAAAACACCAGGACCCACTGTTCTCAAACTGACCGGCAAATCCACCTTTATAGGGATGGACAAAACCATGGCCAACCTAACCATATTCGTAGAGCCAACTTCTATCCTTGAAGTTGGCTCTAACGTCCTGCATGCTTATTTAGTTATCCATCTTGCCTATTTTACGCAAGAACTCATGCAAAAATGATGCCATCCGATAAAAACCCAAATCAGTTAAATGCACTCCATCCACAGTGCACTCAGTCCAGTTATCACCAAGTATTTGCTGC
>JAAZLB010000327.1 GCA_012799535.1 Bacillota bacterium
AGACATTAGTGGTGTTAGGTTCTGAACTTAAGAGTTGTGCCCGTTGCTGATAGATCCTCCAAGCGAAACGGATACCGCCCAAAAAAGCAATGTTTAAAAGCCAAGCGATTAGAAGTACACTACGTGGTGGCCTATAATGGAAAAAGAAAAACACTAGGACCAGATTTAAAATAGTTCCTGCGGAGGCCGCCCCTACAATGGCTAAAAGTTCTCCAATGGATGCATATTGCCAGGAGCGACGGTATAATCCGAAAAAATAATTAATTACAAGCCGAATTCCCGTAGTTAATACCATGGCCTGAAAATAGGAATTAAGATGTTCTGGGGGAAATCCCTCGAAACGAATAAAAAGGGCCCCCAGATAGGCCAGATTGACTAAGACCGCATCTAGTAGTACTAACAAACCTCGGCGTTTCCACCGAATCACATTAATCCCCCGCCCTTCACATAAAAAGCGTTAGGAGAATCTAATTCTAGATTTTTCCTAGAAATCCTTTTGCTCCTGTAAATTTGGTTGTTGCCAGATGGCCTGAGCAAGCTGGTGGTTTTCCCTTTCCGTAGCGTAATGGGCCCTAGCCTCTGTAAGGCAGCTGGGACACACTTTCCACGGCAAGGAAATGGCTACAACTGGTTGTCTATAACGGGTTGATGAGGTGTAAATTACTCGCCAGCCTGGGCAGTGTGGACACAGCCGAATGTACTCTTGCTGATTTTCTTGAATATTGTCCGTATCATAGTAAATAGACCTTTGCCGTTCGAAAAAGTCACCTTTCCCAAAGATTTGTTCTAAATCCTCATCTTGGCGAGTTTTCCATAAAGCTATCACTTGGTCACAGATTCTTTCCACTTCTGCCGTAACCGCGGGCGACTGCCTTACTTTTTCTAGTCCCCAATCAGGTTCTTGAACTTTGGAATAATCAAGACCTGCTAGGGCCAAGAGTAAGCCCACATTAACATAGGGAAGGGCGCTTTCGATGGAATAACCCCCTTCTAAAACAACAATGTCTGGTGCTAAGAGTTCTGTAAGTTGAGCGTAGCCATGCGCGGTAAATTTCATATTAGTTAAAGGATCAGAATAATGATTGTCCTGCCCTGCAGCATTGATCACGAAATCTGGACTCCAATCCTTCAAGATAGGCAGTACCACCCGTTCCATAACCATTAACATCCCCTCATCACCAGTTCCTGGAGGTAAGGGAATATTCACAGTCTGACCATAAGCCCCCGGTCCTCCCCGTTCTTGGATAAAACCAGTGCCAGGATACAAAGTTCTTCCATCTTGGTGGAGAGAAATATGTAAGACACCGGGATCATTGTAAAAAATGTCCTGGGTTCCATCACCGTGATGGGCATCAGTATCTACAATAGCCACTTTTAAATCGGGACCAAGGCGATGCCTGAGATGATCCACCATAATCGCTTCATTATTTACTACACAAAAGCCCCGGTTACCATGGATCACCCGATTAGCGTGATGACCAGGGGGCCGAAGTAGGGCAAAGGCCCGATCTACTTTTCCATCTACCACCAAATCAGCAGCCAAGATGGTTCCCCCCGCGGCAATGCGGTGAGATTCAGTCACATGTGATTCAAGATTAGGCACACAGATATGAGTACGAAGGATTTGTTCGTCACTAGCCACCAAGGGCCGATATTCTCTAATAGAAGGATGGTCGAAAAGCCCCTCTTCTTGAATTTGATCCCTAGTGTACAACAAACGTTCTTGCCGTTCAGGATGGGTTGGGGTGATGGCCCAGTCAAAAGCAGGGAAGAAAATTAGGCCCACTTGTGTGCTTTTGCTACTAGTCATGACCAATACCTCCCCTAATTTTCCGTACTTTAGGTCTTAATTGAGTTCGCACCGTAAACACTTGACCCACAGTGTGAAAACCACGCACTAGATTAAACTGCTCCTCTTCCACCACATATACTTCTCCAGAAGGGTCATAACCGTGGGCACGGGCATGCTCTTGAGTTTTCTTTGTAGCCAGTTCCCGAGCTTTTTCAGCAGTAAAAAATAAGGGTCGAGATAAAAGCT
>JAAZLB010000046.1 GCA_012799535.1 Bacillota bacterium
CACACTATCTCCATCCTGGATAGGACCTACCGCCCGGCCTTGATCTGTAATCACAGTGGGTACCACAAATTCATCTGTTTCCCCTTGAGCATAGGCTTGGGTAATGGCAGTGGCACTATCTGGTGCAGTTCTTCCTTCACCAAGTAAAGCCTTGTACGCTTGGACCACCCGCTCCCAACGCTTATCCCGATCCATGGCGTAATAACGGCCAGAAATGGAAGCAATTTGCCCTAGACCAACTCGGTCAATCTCCGCCTCTAAATCGGCCAAATATTGATCTGCACTGCTAGGTGGCACATCTCTGCCATCCAAGAAGGCGTGTACGTAGACTTTTGTTAAACCACGATCTTTAGCCATCTGTAATAAAGCATAGAGATGCTCCGAATGGCTATGGACGCCACCAGGGGATACTAACCCCATAAGATGGAGTGCCCCCCCAGTCTGTTTTGGATGTTCCATAGCTGCTACTAAAGCTTCGTTTTCGAAAAAGTCACCAGATTTGATAGAGTTGGAGATCCGCACCACATCTTGATAGACGATACGTCCAGCACCAAGGTTTAAGTGGCCCACATTTGAGTCACCCATTTGGCCATCCATTAAACCAACACTACCACCAGAGGCAGCAAGGACACTATGTGGTACATTTTCGTTTAACCAATCAATTGTAGGGGTTTGAGCGGCTGAAATAGCGTTGCCTTCGGCAGTCTCGCTTAGACCAAAACCATCTAGAACTATTAGTGCTACAGGTTTTTTCATGATTTTCACCCCTAATACTCGATGATGCCGACGAAATCCTGAACTTTCAGGCTGGCTCCACCTACTAACGCTCCATCTATATCCGATTGTTCCATAAATTCAGCAATGTTGCCTGGTTTCACACTGCCACCATATTGAATCCGTACTTGTCCAGCAAGTTCAGCAGTATAGAGCTTAGCAATAGTTTGGCGAATAGTACTGATTACCTGATTAGCATCATTACCATCAGATGTTTCACCAGTGCCAATAGCCCAGATGGGCTCGTAGGCAATAACTACTTCACCAATTTGCTCAGCTGCCACACCAGCTAAAGCCTTAGTGGTTTGATCCACAACAATTTGCTCAGTGTTTCCGGCTTTTCGTTCTTCTAATGTTTCACCAACACAGAGAATTGGTCTTAAACCAACTTCTAAAGCCTTGAGCACTTTTTTGTTGATTAGTTCGTCGTCTTCTTTAAAGATTTCCCGCCGTTCCGAGTGCCCTAAGATTACGTATTGGCAACCGACGTCCACCAACATCCCTGGGGAGATTTCCCCGGTGAAGGCTCCTTGGTCCGCATAATACATATTTTGAGCACCGATTTTCACTTTTTTCAGACCTAGTGCATTTAGGGCGGAAAGGGCTGTAAACGGTGCACAAACCACAACTTCTACTGGGCTATCAGCCACCAGTTCATCTAGTTGACGGCAAATTTCGATTGCTTCACCTACATTTTTGTGCATTTTCCAGTTTCCTGCAATGATTGGAGTGCGCATAATTTCACCTCTACTTGTCATTTAAAGCGGCCACACCTGGCAGAACCTTACCTTCTAAGAATTCTAAGGAAGCACCGCCACCTGTGGAGACATGGGTCATTTTTTCCGCTAGACCCATTTGTTCCACAGCGGCAGCTGAGTCTCCTCCTCCAATTACTGTTACAGCGGAAGAATCTGCTAACGCCTGGGCTACACCTTGGGTTCCTTTTGCAAATGCTGGGAACTCAAAGACACCCATAGGTCCATTCCAAACCACTGTACCTGCATCTTTCACCGTATTAGCGAAAAGCTCAGTTGTCTTAGGACCGATATCTAAACCTTCCCAATCGCTGGGAATTTCTGTGGCACTAACCACTTTGTGCTCAGCATCAGCACTAAATTCTTTAGCTACAACAATATCAACGGGAAGGAGTAGGTTAACTCCTGCCTTTTCGGCCTTAGCCATAATATCCCGGCAAAAATCTAAACGTTCTTCATCTAATAAGGATTTACCAATCTCATGCCCTTGAGCCTTCAAGAAGGTGTAGGCCATTCCCCCACCAATTATTAGGCTATCTACTTTGTCTAGCAAAGATTCAATCACAGCGATTTTGTCCTTCACTTTAGCTCCACCTAAGATGGCCACAAAAGGACGCTTAGGATCTTCGACAGCGTTGCCTAAAAACTCCAATTCCTTTTCCATAAGAAATCCAGAAACTGCTGGCAAATAACTGGCAACCCCAGCGGTGGAAGCATGTGCTCGGTGGGCAGTACCGAAGGCATCGTTCACATAGATATCTCCTAGCTCAGCTAAGGCTTTAGCGAACTGGGGATCATTTTTCTCTTCCTCAGCGTAAAAACGTACGTTTTCTAATAAGAGTACCTCACCTGGTTGTAAGGCCTCTACTTGTTTAGCTACTTCTGGTCCAACGCAGTCGTTGGCCTTCTGCACAGGCTTGCCCAGTAATTCTCCTAAACGTTTTGCAATAGGATCAAGCCGGAATTCTTCAACTACTTTACCCTTAGGGCGTCCAAAGTGAGACATAAGGATCACTTTGGCACCTTTTTCCACCAAGTATTGAATGCTTGGTAAAGCTGCTCTAATTCTCTTATCGTCAGAAATAATCCCATCCTGCATGGGCACATTAAAATCTGCACGCATTAACACTCTTTGTCCTTGGACATTAATATCGGTAATTGATTTCTTAGCCATGGAAATCCTCCTATCTAAACGCGGAGGGAATCCCCCCAAAAAGGGGGGATCCTCAGCTTATATTCCTTACTTTTGAGCTTCCATATAGAGAATGAGGTCAACAACTCTCATGGAGTAACCCCACTCGTTGTCATACCAAGAGACAACTTTGAGCATGTTGTCGCCCATGGTTTTAGTTAGACCTGCATCCACGATTGAAGAATTGTTATTACCCTTGAAGTCGCAGGATACTAAAGGAGCCTCTTCATAGCCAAGAATACCCTTAAGTTCACCTTCAGCCGCTTCCTTGAGTAAGGCGTTAGCCGCTTCGGCGGTAACTGGCTTTTCAGTTTCCACAACAAGGTCAACAACACTTACGGTAGAAACAGGAACCCGCATGGCGAAGCCATCAAGTTTACCCTTGAGTTCTGGTAGTACTAAACCAACAGCAGCTGCTGCACCGGTGGTGGTAGGCACAATGTTCTCAGCAGCAGCCCGAGCTCTCCTGAGATCGCTATGGGGTAGGTCTAAAATCCTTTGGTCAGTGGTATAAGCGTGGACTGTAGTCATGAGACCTTTTTTGATGCCAAAGTTGTCGTTAATAACTTTAGCGAAAGGTGCCAGGCAGTTAGTTGTGCAAGAAGCATTAGAGACTACATGGTGCTTCGCAGGATCGTAATCCTTCTCGTTTACACCCATAACAATAGTAATGTCTTCGTTTTTGGCAGGAGCAGTGATAATTACCTTCTTAGCACCTGCATCAATATGCCATTGAGCTTGATCGCGTTTGCGGAAGATGCCGGTTGCTTCAACTACGTAATCTACACCTAGTTCACCCCAGGGGATGTTTTTAGGATCCCGTTCAGCCAAAACCTTAATGCGATGACCATCAACAATAATAGAATCTCCTTCTACAGATACATCTGCATCGAGAGTACCGTGGTTGGTGTCATACTTGAGTAAGTGGGCCAAAGTAGCAGCATCAGTAAGATCGTTAACAGCTACTACCTCAATATTAGGGTTGCCTAAAGTGCCACGAAACACCAAACGTCCAATCCGACCAAATCCATTAATACCAATTTTAACAGCCATGAAAATCCTCCTCTATCTTATTTCTTTTAAAGTCATCAACCTCCGGGCTACCCCCTCATCGGTGATGCAAACATCACAATAACCCCTAGATAGAACTGACATGACGGCCCAAGCCTTACTCCTCCCTCCTCCAACTGTAATTACTAGGGGAATCCTCTCTAAATCCTCTAAACGCAAACCAATTGAAGTAGTGTTATAGACTATATTTCCCTGGGCATCAAAATAACAACCAAATGCTTCACCTACTGCCCCTTCCGCAATAAGTTTCATAATAGTCTCTTCATCAAAGCCCCGCCGTTTGGCCATTTCTTCCGCGGTCCCAATCCCATGAAGCAGCACATTAGCTCTCCGCCCAAGGGCAATTACATCACGGATCCTCGGTTCACTAAGAATTTGCTCCACATAACAGGGTAAAACATCTTCTGGAGCATGGAGTAAACGATAGTTTCCGCCGAGACCTTCTGCAAAACGGGCTGCAATGGAGTTAGCTTGAATCTTCACGTCTTCTCCAAGGCCACCTCGAACCGGAACTACTGTGACCCTTCCTGAAAATTCTTGAACAGGAAACGACTCGGCAACTTGAGCTAGAGTAGTTCCTCCAGTGACCGCCAAAATATCTCCATCCCGTAAGGTATCTTGCAAAAACCTGGCGGTGGCTAGGGCAAGCTCCTTTTTTCCCCCAGGATCTACATCAGCATCACCTGGCACGATAATCATGCGACCTACACCGAGGGCTTTTGCTAAAGTTTGCTCCAGATACTCTAAGTCGTGAAACTCCCGGACCATAGATTGGAGACTGCTTAAGACCAATTCACCCTGTGGTGACAGGCTCACTCCGAGAGAACTAGTGATAATTAAACCTTGCTCCCGCAAGAGATCTAGCTCTCCACGTATGATTCGCTCAGAACTACCGATTTGTGTCGCGAGTTGGCGACGACCAACTGGGGCGAGATTTCTGATCACGTTGAGTAAAGTGTAACGTCGTTCTAGGTATTCCTCTAGTTCAGGAACTAATTGCTGTAGTGCAACCAAACTATCCACTGCCGGTCATCCCCCCCTCTCTTGTGGGACGTTTATTGTCCCTGTGGGGTATAAAATGTCCCGCTATGATCATAACTATTCCCCTTTGGGTAAAATTTCCCTGCCTCCCCATGTTAAGATTCAGGATCTAAACCGTCAAGTTCTCGCGCCTTTTCCCGGATTTGCCTGATTCGATAATTCACACCCGATTTGCTCATAGGTGGTACCATGAGATCCCCTAATTCTTGCAAAGACGCGTAAGGATTAGCTTGGCGCAACCTGGCCACTTCTTGAAGTTTAGGGGGAAGTTCTTCTAGACCAATCACTTCGTCCAATAAGCGGATATCCTCTAGTTGTTCCATAGCCGCCTTTACTGTCTTATCCACATTGGCAGTTTCGCAATTGACCAAACGATTGATTTGATTACGCATATCCTTCATAACCCGTACGTTTTCAAAGTGCAATAAGGCACTATGTGCCCCCATTAAATTGAGCAAGTTCACAATCTGCTGGCCATCTTTCATATAAACAACTAACGTTCCTTTGCGCTGAGTAATCCCTGCTTCCAAATTCAAAGACAACATGGTCTCTAAAATTTTTTCAGCCAAAACAGTTTGCTCACTAGAAATTTCTAAGTGATACGTCCGCTCAGGATTAGTGATAGAACCACGGCTTAAAAAGGCTCCCCGTAAATAGGCCCGACGACAACATTTTTTTCTGGGAATACCCGATTCCTCAAGAACACTTTGATCTTTAAAATCCTGATAAACTTGTCCAGCGGCCTCACGCCCTAAAACCCTCACAGTACAAATTTGGGTCCTACGAGAGCGGGATTTCACCACCAGGACTTGCGTGGGAATCTCAGGATACAAACCCTTTAATAAAAGTAAGATTTTCCGAGCTACCACTGGAGAGGAATTATTAAAGTCTAAATATTGGTTGTATTCGCCTAGCAAAAATCCATCTAACTCATACATTGCACTAAGCTCTGCAATACGACAACAACGAGCACTAGGAATCACTCTAGCTAATTCATTTCTGGTTTGATCGGAAAAGGTCATACTCCCCCTCCTTTCTCGCCTAAAATCCAGACGCGCACCCGCCATTTCTGGATTTCCGCCTTCACAATTACGGGGGTCTCAGAATTATTCTTAAACTTAAAATCAGTGTGGGGCCAAGCTACTGTAGCATCCATCCCATGCTTAATATAACTAGGTGCGATAGAGTGGATACGCCGCTCCACAATTTCTAGTTGTGCTTCTCTAACCGCGTTATATAACGTGGTAGAAGATTGACAAATGCCCCCACCCACTCCGGGGGCCACAGTTTCTCCTAGAATAATGGGGGCATTACGATAACCCCGTTCTATTGTCCGCTCCCCCACAATCCCATTAAAAGAAAAAACTTCGCCTGGGAGTAATAAGGTGTTATTAATGGCCTCCAGCGAAAGACGAATGTTTTGCACCCGATCTGGACTACCTAAAACTGGGGTAGAGAAATCTCCTAAAATCTCCGTAAGCTTCTCAAGGTGCTCCGTTCTTAAAAAGGGCACCACCTCGATTCCCACTAAGTTTAATTTGGTGTGGGAAGGGGCGGTGATGATCTCGTGGACTAGCTGATCTACATCAAAATAAAGGCCATTTTGATGGGGAATAATTTCACCTGTTTCTTTGTGGATGCTAGCATTAGCAGGGGATCTTTGGGCCATCCTCGCCATCCGCTCCACAATCACCCGCACTTCCCCTTCGTAAAAATACTCCAGGACTTGTTCTTCTAAGACAACTCCTGGTTGTACTCCAAACAATTTACGGTGAAAAGTTCTAAAAACAGTGGGTACACCCCAACCCAAAGTGGAAATCAAAACCACAACCGTAACTATTCGGCGCATTTTTCTCCCCTCCTCAAGTAGTGTATTCTTCGGTGGGAAGAAATAAAACCAGCCCCTTAAATGGCTCGATAGTTATGGTGGTGTCCTGCTAAAACCATGATCTCTTCTGCTAGTTTTTCACTGTCATGACGCACTAAGTCTAATTGATCTAGATAATTACCCTGGCGCACCTCTAAGCCAAGGGCCTTAAGGCGGGACACATCCGCCTGCACGGGATAGGCTCCTTCTAAAGCGTATTTTCGTCGTTGGGTCGCTGAAATGGGAGCTTCATTAACGATCACTAGATCCAAAATATTTCGGTTATGGGCATGAGCCAAGAGAGCTTCAACATGATCACAGGCCGTAAAACCATCTGTTTCACCTGGTTGGGTCATAACATTACAAACATATACCCGGAGTGCAGATGTGGAAACTAAAGCATCCACTAGAGAACCAATTAACAGATTAGGAATTACACTAGTAAACAAACTACCTGGCCCTAAGACCACCACATCCGCGTGGGCAATGGCTTCCAGAGCTTCAGGTAATGCTTGAGCTTGAGGCTGATCCAAAAAGACCCGTTTGATTTTCTTACCTGCTTGGGGAATATTGCTTTCACCTAGGGCGAGAGTTCCATCTGAATATTCTGCCCCAAGGCGCACAGTTTCTAAGGTTGAGGGAAGAACTTTTCCCCGCACCGCCAATACCTTACTAAACTCTCGGATAGATTGTTCAAAGTCACCAGTGATATCAGTCATAGCTGCGATGAATAAATTGCCAAAACTATGACCTGCTAAACCTTCACCCCAAGAAAAACGATATTGAAAGAGCTTTTCCATGAGAGGTTCAGTATCAGCTAAGGCAATAAGAGTATTGCGTATATCACCGGGAGGTAAGATCCCCAATTCTTCTCGAATACGTCCTGAACTCCCCCCATCATCGGCTACAGTAACAATCGCGGTAAGGTTAGCCGAGTAGGGCTTTAAACCCCTGAGCATGGTGGAAAGACCGGTTCCCCCACCAATAGTCACTATATGGGGACCTTTGTGCAAGTTGCGGGATTTATAGACATGTTCAACTAAATTGGGAACATCCTCAGGGCGAATAGCACTAATGATGGAACGGATCCCCTGGCGAATGGCCACCCCAATAAAAACGGCACCACAGATAATGAAAACTAAACCCACCACCAAGAAGTTCCAATTGTGTGCCTCTAATCTAGCAAAAAGCCCCTGTTCAACTGTGGAAAGAAAGGACGTGGAAAACGCCACCGTAACCCCGAAGGCAATGGCGAAAACCCCTAAGACTAGTAGGGCTAACCAACGCTTCACACCCATACCAGGGTACAGCCACTTCAGCTTATGTTTATCCACTGTCTAAACCTCCCTGCGTTTACAACCTAGCGTTAAGGATTTCCTGGGGAGTCAAGCCCACTTGTTTGGCCAATTCTAAGCCCAGGGCAAAATCACCCACTCGCTGAGGCGAATGGGCATCACTACCGATGACAAAAGAGGCTCCTTCGTTGGCTACCAACTCCACAAGTTCCGCAGTAAGATAGGGCTTACTAGCATTAAGCTCAAAAGCGGTGCCAGTTGCGGCGCAGGCTTGAGCTACCACCTGATAATCAATGGCAAAACGCAAACCAGGATGGGTTAAAATATCAATTTTATTACGGGTGAGGGCATTTACCGTAGCCTCTGTGTTAACTAACTTCGAGCGTTTATCCATGGAGGGAAATACCTTTTTAGCGAAGTGATTTCCCCAAATCTTGGTAGCATCCTTAATACTCGCCGGTTTCACCATGGTGTGAATATTAGCCAAAATCAGATCTACTAAATCAAAGTGCTCGGGGGGAAGATCCAAATCCCCCCGCACACTAATAATATTGGCTTCAATACCCACCAAGCCCTTAATCTCCGGAAAGATAGCACAGGATTCTTCTAACTCTTTTCGGATCTTGGTAAAGACATCTAGATCTTTTACACCGTAATGGAGCATGTGGTTAGGACCATGATCACTAATTGCAATGATCTCTAAACCTTTTTTCACCGCTGCCTCCACATTTTCCCTGACTGTACCAGTTCCGTGGCTATGCTTGGTGTGGGTATGATAATCAGCGTAACAATACATCACTACAATTTACTAGCTGCGGCCTGATCCACCACGAAGGTGACAGAAGGATGCAGTTGCAGTACAGAAGCGGGCACTTTAGTGGTCACAGGACCCTTTACAGCTGCAGCAATAGCATCTGCTTTACTACCTCCGTTAGCCATGAGTACAATGTTTTTTGCTTTCATAATACTTTTAATCCCCATAGAAATAGCCTGTGTAGGTACCTCTTCTGGTGAATCGAAAAAGCGTGAGTTGTCTGCAATGGTACTAGGGGCTAAGTCCACTACTTGAGTAATGGTGCCAAATTCAGTACCAGGCTCGTTAAAGCCGATGTGCGCATTGGTTCCTATCCCTAGGATCTGCAAATCAATTCCGCCAGCCTGTTTTATGAGATCCTCGTAACGGCGACATTCTTCCTCCAAATCCTCCGCAACTCCGTTGGGAACAAAAGTCTTAGCCTTGTTCACATTTACCTTGGAAAAGAGATTTTCTTCCATGTAATAACGATAGCTTTGAGGATGATCAGGCGCCAGCCCCACATATTCATCTAGATTAAAGGTGGTGAGCTGGCTAAAGTCTAGACCCCGCTCATGATACTCACCGAGCAAACGATAGACACAAAGGGGTGAACTCCCGGTGGCTAACCCTAGAACACTCTCTGGTTTGCGGGAGATCTGAGTCTGCATGATCTTGGCAACCTCTTCACTCATTCGATCAAAATTATTCACTACTACGACATTCATACCTATTCCCCTTTCTTTTTACTGGTTACTATAAACTACCCTACCGCCAATAATTGTCTTTTGTACAGTAAAGTCTGGATCAATTAGGACAAAGTCTGCCTGGTTACCTTCTCTAATCCAACCTTTGTTTTCAAGCCCCACAGATTGAGCTGGATTTAGACTAGCCATACGGAAAGCGTCAACAAGGGGGACTCCAATTACTTCTACCATGTTTTGTACTGCACGCATCAAGGTCAGGGTACTACCAGCAAGATTGCCTTCTGCAAGGCGTGCTGCTCCCTCTTTCACAAAAATACGTTGATCCCCTAAGACATATTCACCATCTGGTAAACCGGTGGCTTGAACCGCATCCGTGATTAACACGATTTGTTCTACTCCCTTATTTTGGAGTAGTACCTTAATTGCGCCTGGATGAACATGCACTAAATCTGCAATAAGTTCCGCTTTCACCTCTGGTGTTGCCAACACTGCACCAACTACACCTGGTTCCCGATGATGTAAACCCTTCATGCCATTATAAGTATGGGTAGCGTGAGTAACTCCCTGGGCAAAGGCCTGAACCGCCTGATCATAAGTAGCGTCAGAATGACCAATAGAAACAGTGATGCCCTGTTCCCGAAGCCAACTGATAGCTTTTTCGTTCCCTGGGACCTCTGGGGCTAAGGTAATTAGGCGTAACTTGTCTCCCAGAATTGTGTAAAGCTCTTCTAATTCCTTTAAATCTGCTACTCGAATGGCTGGCCCATATTGGGCTCCCTTAAAGGCTTCATTAATGTATGGCCCTTCTAGGTGAATACCTAAAACTTCCGCTTCGCCCTCTTCTCCCACGTAGTCCGCTACTAATTCTGCCACATGGCGTGTTTTTTCTGCTGAGGCAGTTACTGTACTAGGTAAAAAACCTACAGTACCGTGTTCAGCCAAGTAACGAGCCATGGTACGGATAGCTTCTTCCGTTCCGTCCATGAGTTCAACACCATTGGAGCCATGAATATGAACATCGATCAATCCAGGAGCAATATAACCTCCCTGGGCATCGATAATTTCAAAAACTCCAGGATCCGCAGCCTTTTTAATTCTATTACCCTCTTGTTCGTCCCCGACATAAATAATCTTGTCCCCAATGACCACAACGGTGCCTTGAGGGATTAGCTCATCGGTCACAATTGTACCGTTCGTTATAATCAAATTTTTCAACTTTAGCACCTCCACTTAAGAAATTCTCTTTACGACGAAGGGGTTCCTGCCAATTTAACTTAGAATAAATATTAATATTGCTTGCATATATTTACAGTCATGTTATAATAGGTTCAGTTCAACTCGTGAAGAGAGGATGTATATGATGAAAAAATTACCAGTAATTATACTAACCATGATTTTAATTGTGACCAGCGCCAGTGTGGTCTGGGGTGCAGAAGTACTTAAAGTGGCTACTGAAGCAGGATTCATGCCCTTTGAATTTGTGGACGAAAAGACCGGCGAGCTTCTAGGTTTCGACATGGAACTAATTAAAGCCATTGCAGCTGAATTAGGTATGGAAATCAAAATCGATAATATTTCTTGGGATGGTCTGATCCCTGCCCTTCTGAATAACAACTATGATGTAGCCATTGCAGGGATTACCATTACAGAAGAACGGACCCAAAGTGTAAACTTCTCCACTCCTTATTTTGAATCTGTACTGACTATTGTAACTAAGAATAATGCTGCGGATATTACTAGCTTAGATGATCTGAAAGGGAAAATTGCCGCTGTGCAAATCAGTACCACCGGTGACTTTGAGGCGACAGATTTAGCTATTGAAGGTGGATTAAAAGGAATTTCCCGCTTTGATACAGTAACCGATGCTATGCAGGCAGTTATTATTGGAGCTGCAGATGTAGTGATTGTGGATTTACCAGTAGCCCAAGCCTACCTGGAAGCTAACCCTAACGCTCCCCTCAAACATGTGGGCCCAGTTGCTGATAACGAATTTTATGGCATTGCTCTCAACAAAAAGAATACTGAGCTACTGGAAAAAATCAATGGCGCCCTAGCCCAATTGCACGAAAATGGAACTTATGATAAAATTTATCAGAACTGGTTTGGTGCCAACTAATAAAATA
>JAAZLB010000328.1 GCA_012799535.1 Bacillota bacterium
GATTGAAGGGTGGACATGAAGGACCAGTATACACCGATCCTTTTGCCAAAGTAACTGTTCGCCTCAAAGAATCTGGAACCTTGTTGGCTATGAGCTACTGCAATATTCACGGACTCTGGGAAAACAGTAAGGCCATTACTGTAAAATAAGACAATACAAAAGAGGTGCCTCCCTAGGGGGGCACCTTGTTTTTGTCGCAAATTTAACGTGCAGCTTCCCGAATTACCTTCAGCACATTTTGGGTGCCATCTCCAATTTGGGAAGCTTGCATAGCATCTACAAATTTAGTGCGGTTTGTAGACAAGAAGGTTAGCTCCTTCAGTAGTTGACCAATAGTGAGGTCTTCCTCTTGAATCACTAGGCTAAAACCCTGTCTAGCGAAGGATTGGGCATTGAGAATCTGGTCACCTCGACTAGCCTGCCTAGAGAGGGGGACTAAGATATTTGGTTTGGCCAAAGCCACTAGCTCAAAAATAGAATTAGCTCCCGCTCGAGAAATGACAAAATCAGCTGCTGCTAATAAGTCTGGTAATTCCTCCTGGGCATACTCCAACTGATGATAGCGAATATTGCTTATTTCTGAATCTAGATTCCCCTTACCGCAAAGATGAATAATCTGATAGTGTTCTGTAAGGGTGGACAAGTTTTCCCGAATAGTTTGATTTAAAAGAGCTGAACCAAGGCTCCCTCCCATTACTAGCAGGGTGGGAGAGTTAGAAGAAAACTGACAAAGACTCAACCCCTGTTCTTTGGAACCTTGAGTCAATTCCGGACGAATAGGAGTACCAGTAACAACGCCCTTCCCCTTCACATGTTCCAAGGAGTCGGGAAAAGTGAGACACAGCTGAGCGGCGAAGGGCAGGCTAAGGCGATTCGCGAGACCAGGTGTCAAGTCGGACTCGTGTAAGACAACTGGAATTCCTAAAGACCAGGCCGCGACAGTTACTGGAACAGTAACAAATCCACCCTTACTGAAGACTACTTGGGGTCTAAGTTTGCGTAAGATACGGTGGGCATCAAAGACCCCCTTAATCACCCGAAAAGGGTCACTAAAGTTTTTTAGATCGAAATAGCGCCTAAGTTTCCCAGCACTAATGGGATAATAAGGTAATTGATCACCTACCAAACTACGCTCAATCCCCTCGTAGGTGCCAATATAGTGGATTTCCCAACCTTCTTGTTGCAGATGTGGTAACAGTGCAAAATGTGGTGTTACATGTCCCGCGGTACCCCCGCCAGTTAAGACTATCTTTTTCATTTAATTAAACCCTCCAGCCATGAGCAGGTATTTCTCCCTGAAAGTGGAATTCACCTTTTATAGATAAATGAAAGTTTTGAGGTGATTTTGGTGCACCCTATCGCATTTAGTATCGGATCTTTAGACATTTATTGGTACGGCATTCTCATGGCCTCCACTTTTTTAGGAGCTTACTTCATCGTACATTATTTCAGTAAATTGCATGGTTTCGACAGTAAAATGATTGATGATCTTTTCTTTCTCGGGGCGGTTTTTGGCCTAGTGGGCAGCCGCTTGGGAGCAATTCTACCATACTGGCGTTATTTTTTAGCGAATCCCATAGAGATTTTTTCTCGAGGTGGCATGGCATCCCATGGAGCCATCATAGCCATTATGCTTGTAGGCGTGTTTTTTGTCCGGAAGCACCGACTCAATTATTGGCAGCTTGCAGACCTAGCCGCTCCAATCCTTCCCGTAGGGCATATCTTAATTCGTCTCGGGAACTTTCTCAGTGGAGAACTTTATGGTCCACCAACCAATTTACCCTGGGCAGTAAAATTTCCTGACACACCTGTACCGGTCCATCCCAGTCAACTCTATGAAGTTATTGCATCCATCATAATTTTACCCTTTTCTTGGAACTGGGCAAAAAATCCTCGCTA
>JAAZLB010000329.1 GCA_012799535.1 Bacillota bacterium
GGCATTGCTCTCAACAAAAAGAATACTGAGCTACTGGAAAAAATCAATGGCGCCCTAGCCCAATTGCACGAAAATGGAACTTATGATAAAATTTATCAGAACTGGTTTGGTGCCAACTAATAAAATAGACCAAGGGGGTGCGTAACAAGGGTTACGCACCCATTTTTGGGGAATTTGGGGAAGGGGAAACCATTTTGGAATTTCGTTGGGATTTAATCTGGAGTTCATTGCCCATGCTACTGCAAGGGGCCAAGCTTACGGTGCAACTTACTAGCATCGCAGTTTTTTTTGGAATAATTTTAGGTACTCTTACTGGGATAGCTCGTTTATCCAAGGGACCCTTTCGCATTTTGGCGGCTATTTATATTGATGTCATTCGGGGTACACCCCTTTTGGTCCAAACCTTCATTGTTTTTTACGGACTACCGAGTATCATTCATCGGCCTATTCCCGCCTATGTGGCGGCTATTTTGTCCCTAAGTATTAATAGTGGAGCCTATGTAGGAGAAATTGTTCGTTCCGGGATTCAATCGATTGATAAGGGTCAGTGGGAAGCGGCCTCTTCCCTAGGCTTAAACAATTATCAAACTATGCGTTATATTATTCTGCCCCAGGCTTTTCGACGGATTTTGCCTCCCCTAGGGAATGAGTTTATCGCCCTTTTAAAGGATTCTTCTTTAGTCTCAGTCATTGCCTTAGAAGAATTGGTCCGCAAGGGGCAAATCATTATTGGGCGGACCTTTAGACCCTTTGAGATTTGGACCGCGGTAGCCATAATCTTCTTTGTTATGACTTTCACTGTTTCCCGTTTAGTAGATTACCTAGAAAGAAGGATGACACCCCATGCCTAACACCATTGTGGAAGTTTTGAACCTCCATAAATCATTCGATAAGTTGAAAGTTTTGCAAGGGGTTTCTTTGCAGATTGTCCAAGGTGAAGTGGTTGTCATTATTGGTCCCTCTGGGAGTGGTAAAAGCACCTTGCTTCGCTGCCTCAATTACTTAGAAGAACCTACAAGTGGGCAAGTCCACTTTAAAGGAGAGCTAGTTGATCCAAAAAGTAATCTTTCGGAAATCAGGCAAGAAATGGGAATGGTTTTTCAAAACTTCAACCTTTTTCCCCATTTGAAAGTGATAGATAACATCACCTTAGCCCCCTGCTTAGTTCGTTCTACAGAAAAGCCACTGGCCGAAGAGCGGGCTTTAGAACTTCTAAAGCAGGTGGGTTTACAAGACAAAGCCTATAATTATCCAGAAGAACTATCTGGTGGTCAAAGGCAACGGGTGGCCATTGCTAGGGCCTTAGCCATGGATCCAGAAGTGCTTTTATTTGACGAACCAACTTCTGCCTTAGATCCCGAGATGATTGGGGAAGTTTTGGAGGTTATGAAAAAGCTTGCCTTAGAGGGTCGTACTATGATTGTGGTTACCCACGAAATGGGTTTTGCTAAAGAGGTTGGTGATCGGGTGATTTTTATGGATGAAGGGGTCATTATGGAAGAAGGACACCCAAATGAACTCTTTTCCAATCCAAAACAAAAAAGGACCCAAGCTTTTTTGAGCAAGATCCTTTAGATGCGTTGCTGCCTAATTAGCCGCCAATCTGGTCCTTGTAGTACTAATTGCAGATTATGGCCTAAAATTCGAGAAGCTGCCCTCATCCCGACTCTTGCATCCAAATCACTCAAATCATAATTGGTAGTAAACACAGTTGGTTTAAGATTGTTTAGTCGGCCATCTACAATAATTAAAAGACGCTCCTTTGTCCAGTCCGTTTCCCTCTCGCTACCTATATCGTCAAGGATTAATAAGTCTGCTGAAAGTAAGGGTTCTAAAGGCACATTGGTAGTACGCATTTTTTCTAAGAGGATAGGCACATACGCAAAGACCACAGAGTAGCGATCCTTAAGAGCATTAGCAATAGCACAAGCCAGATGTGTTTTTCCAGTGCCAGAACGTCCTAGTAAGAGTAGACCCTGGCCACCGCCGATCTTCTCAAAATTACGGACAAAGGTACAACAATGCTCGTAGCCTTTGCGGTTAAATTCGCTGACCTTAAACGTATTAAAAGTATGTTGACGTAGACCAACCGGTAAAGGATGGACATTGTGTTTAACCAACATGCTTTCCCTAGTTAGGCGCTCTTGGGAGCGCTCTTTTTTTATGCAGGCACAGTCGGATGCTAACCAATGGCCTTTTCCATGGGGTGGTGGCAATGGAAAGGGATGGAGCACATATCTTTTCTGCAGAGTTTCACCACAGATGGTACAGATTTCCCTGTGGAAAAAGCTACGTTGCAAACCATAATCAATCATCCAAGAAGGTGAAGAAACTAAGATCCTGTTGAGGTGTAGTGTAGGTGAAATCTTCGCGCCGGATTTTCTCTTTAGTTTGGCCATACCCCTGCCTCCTTTCTGTTGTTTTTTGATCTTCGTTTAATGCGGACCAATAGGCAAAAAAGCGATCTTCAGTAGTAATGCCATGATTGAGCCAGTCCTCAATAATGCGATAAATATAATTAAAGGATATACGCTTGTCCCTTCCCCGCTCACGGCTGCGCCTTTGTTCTTGTTTAGCCCGTAAGATGGCGCAACCTATCACAAAGGGTTCCATCCCCTCATCATAGGCGGCAACTAGTTTTTCCTTTTGGGCACTGGAAAGCAAGGCCACCTGCTGTTGATAAAGCTCAAAAACATCCTGCATACTAATTTCGTGCATGAAGCCACCTCCAATAGTAAATACCCCAAAAAACAATACC
>JAAZLB010000047.1 GCA_012799535.1 Bacillota bacterium
TGTTCATGATAATTGTGGTTTTGTAGATGAGCATCTGCCTATAGGTCAAGGCAACATAGATTATCTAGGTTTCATTCCTAAAATAGAGCAATTGGGCTATACTGGGGCAATTGCCCTCGAATATCGCTTGGATCAAGATCCAAGATTACTATTACAAGGTGGCGATAGTAAGGAAGGTTAGGTGGTTATCGTTGCAGGTTTTGTACGGTAGGATGTATTTTGAAGATGCAACATGCCAAAACGATTTGATTCCATATACTACTGACAATAATGAGAGTGTTTTAGCAACTACTGATGGCAGAGTGGAATTCTTGAAGCGTAATGGAGAAGTTATGGCCTTGGTCAAATCTCCTCCCGATTATCCAATTTATTACCCGGTTCGTTCTACGCCCTTTAGTGGTTCCGCAAGAGGAATTCTAATGGATTTGGACGGCACCACTATCTTAAGCGAGGAGTTTTGGGTAGGAGCTATTGAAGAGACGGTTGGTCTCCTTCTAAATGATCCTGGTTTCAAGTTCACTCCGGATGATTTACCCCATGTGGTTGGTTATTCTACTAGGGAACATCTGCAATACTGCATAGGGAAGTATAAGATTGAAACAACGATCAAAAAGGCACTAAAAATGAATAGTGTTGTTTCAGAAGCACGTCTGAGCCAATTAGAGCAAAATGAGGGTTCTTCGTTACTGAAGGCTAGTCCTGGATTAAAGGAGTTTCTAATAGCCCTAAAAGATCATGGGATTAAAATTGGATTAGTTACAGCAGCATCGGAGCGGAAAGCCTTGATTGAGATTAGGTCAGTCTTTAGGGAGTTAGACTTAGGGGATCCCTTGGACTTTTATGATACAATCATCACCGCGGGAAACTCCGGGGGTAAATTCAAAGTTAGTACCCTCGGTTCTTTAGCATCTAAACCGCATCCTTGGCTTTATGCGGAGGCTGCTAGGGTGGGCTTAGGGTTAGGTGAAGAAGAACGGGAACATATTATTGGAATTGAAGATTCTGCTGCTGGAGTCATTTCCCTGAAATTGGCAGGATTTGCCGCCATTGGTATGAAAGAGGGGAATATTACATCTAGCGGAGTACGGCCCTTGCTTCATGCGGAGTGTGAGTATTTGCCAGATTTGCTTCCCCTATTGATTAAGTAAGGTAGAGAATATAGGTAGGTTGGTGATAGCGTGAGACAGCAAGAATTGTTAGGGAAGAATATCGAGGATGTGCAAAAAATAAACCAAGTCTCGGTTTTGCAAACTTTAAGGCAACAACCAGGCACCGTCTCACGAAAGCAGATATCAAGCTTGGTTGGTTTGACCCCAGGTACAGTTACCAATATAGTGCGAGATTTGATCGATGCTGGCTACGTTATCGAGACTGGGTATTTATCAGGAAAGAAGGGTCGTCGTGCGGTAGGTTTAGATATAAACCCCGATGGATTCTATGTATTAGGAGTGAGATTATCCCGAGCTTCTATTGTCTGTCGGGTCTTTAACCCCCATGCAGAAGTCAAATTATCAAAGGCAGTTACCATTGAAGATTTTGAGCAGACCCAGGAGGTTTTGGAGCGGATGCTTGACTTAATGGAAGAGGTAATTCACGAGAGTCAAGTGGGCCCCAAGCTTCAGGCCATTGGGGTGTCCACTCCAGGACCTTTGAACCTGAAAGAGGGTAAAATTGCTTATTTACACGGGAATACCGACTGGCGCGATGTGCCTATTCAGCAAATGGTCTATGACCGTTTCGGGGTTTCCACTATAATAGAGCATGATGCTAATGCTGCTGCTTTGGCGGAAAGCTTATTTGGAAATGGTGGGGAAATAGATAATCTCTTTTATGTAGCTGTGGGAAGGGGTATTGGGGCAGGAATTGTGATCAACGGGAGAATCCATCATGGATCTTTAGGCACTGCAGGTCTTTTAGGGCATGTTTGCGTTGACTACAATGGACCAAAGTGTGAGTGTGGTGGAACAGGGTGCCTGACCAATTATGCTTCTAGCAAGTCCTTTGTAAAACGGATGAAACAGTTGGGGATTGCAGGAGAGAAGATTGAGGACTTTGTGCATCTAGCCGAGGCTGGTCACCCTGTGGTGCAGGAAGAAGTAAAACAAGCCGCGCATCACACAGGAGTTGCAGTTGCTAGTGCAGTAAATTTGCTGAATCCCCAAGTGGTGGTCTTTGGAGATGAGATGACTTGGTTTGATTCTCTCTGGTTTGAAACTGCTAAGGAAACTGTATTGTCGAGATTAGCTCCTGAAATCTCTAAGGGTGTAGATGTCAAGTTATCCAGCTTTGGCCAGGAATCGTTCTTATTGGGAACGGGTGCTATCGCAATCGAACATGTCTACCAGAACCCAATCATGAAAGATAAGCCGAAGGAGTTGAATGTGTGAAACAGATAGAATGGATAAATAGCAATCTCAAGCGCAATTATCAAGCTGTTTTATTTGATTTTGATGGGACTATTTCCTTAATCAGAGAAGGTTGGCAACCCATTATGTATTCCTGTTTCTCTGACGGGGCCAGTTTTGGAAAAGGTAGTCACACCGATTTCTTGGTGTTGGCTCACCAAGAGGGAAGAAAGATCACCGACTTTACCACCTCCGTTTTTGATATGCAGCCAATTCAATCCCGGGATTATCACTCGGAGCCAAGGAAGGATCAGCCTGAGTATTATCATAGGTTTTGGAAAACTATACTTGTGCGTACTGTACGTGATGGGGGAACAAGTTATTACATTGAAGGGGACCACAGAGATACAGTTTCTAGCCTGTGGCAGAAGTTGGTAAAATGAGAACAGTCTTAGCTATTGATGTTGGTGGTAGTCAGTATCGCCTCGCTCTGATTAGTAAGAAAGGTGAAATCACGTTCCATCATCGGGGCAAAACCCAAAGAGAACAAGGGGCTATTTGGTTAATACCTAGGCTAATAGAAGAGATTGAACAAATTAAATCCAGTGGTTATAATCCTCTAGCCATTGGAGTGGGATTTGGAGGTCCGGTGAACTATAAGGCCCAGCAGATTCTGGCATCCTTGCATGCTCCCGGTTGGGATCAGAATAACCTGTCTGAGATTTTGTCTGCTCATTTTAATCTACCTGTAACCATTGACAATGACGGGAACGTGGGTGCCTTGGGAGAATATCATTTTGGTGCTGGTCAAGGTGTCAAGAATATGCTCTATTATACGGTGAGTACAGGTGTAGGTGGTGGTGTCATACTAAATGGGGAATCATGGCGTGGTCACCATAGTCAAGGGGCGGAGTTAGGCCATTTGCCGGTAGTTTTCAACGGACCAATCTGTACCTGTGGGTATCGAGGATGTGTAGAATCAATCTGCTCCGGTTTATCTATTGCCCGCCAGGCATTAGAAGCTGTTGAAAACACCCAAATTCCAACGTCATTGCGAGCAATATTAAACAAAACGGGTGATCTCACCGCAAAAGACGTCTTCTCGTGTTACTATGAAGGGGATAAGGTCGCCCAACAAATTATCGACTATGTTAAGCGTGTTTTTGTATCAGGTCTAATAGGTGCCATTAATCTTTTCGATCCTGAAGCAATTGTAATTGGCGGGGGAGTAGGTTTGGCACCAGGTTTTGTGGATGGCTTAACAGAACAAGTTAATGAACAGATCATGATTCCAGGTCGTCGCCAAATTCCTTGTGTGCGTGGAACTTTGGGTGACAATTCCGTTCTATTTGGTGCGGCGAAATTGGCTTGGAATTCACTGGGGATGGAGTAGACGTGCTTAGTTGGGATTAAATCAAACTCATGCTTAGTAGGGATGGGTCAACAGGTGCAGGTCGCATCAACGACGTTGAA
>JAAZLB010000330.1 GCA_012799535.1 Bacillota bacterium
CAACTAAAACAGATCGGTGTCCGCGCAAGGGTTGCCCAGAGGGCCTGGCCATCTCCTTTCATGGATAACCTACGGAATGGTGAATATCAGATGTCCTTTGGCTATGCCACTTCTGGCTCGCATCCGTTTTTCCAGTTTGACAATATTCTTCATTCTAGACACTATGCTCCTGTCGGGACCGCTTCTAACACGCACTCACAAGTGCGCTATAAAAATCCTAAGGTAGATGCGGCACTAGAAACATTCAAGACTCTTACCGACGAACAAGAGGAACTTCGAACCGAGACCATGGCTACGATTGTTTATGAGTTTATGAAGGATACTCCATTTGTACCCTTATTCTTCAACCCAGTTTGGTTCCAATACAATACTAAGAACTTTGTTGGGTGGCCAAATGCGGATAATCCTTACGTAGAACCGCAATTCGCAGGTATGGGTAAGATGCTGATCCTACTGAATTTACAACCTGTAAAATAGGTTCGTTTTAAGTAAAAAAAGCCAGATAGCCTCTCCTAGGAGAGGTTATCTGGTTACAAAAGGTAGGTGTCTTCCATGAGGTATTTTACGCGCAAGTTGGTCTGGTTTGTTATTGCTATTTTTATTGCCCTTGTTATAAATTTTATATTGCCTCGCTTGATGCCTGGGGATCCGGCTAGTGTGCTTGTTTATCAAATGGGTAATATTGATCCAGATTCCCTTACGGCCATTCGGGCCGCTTTTGGCGTGGATACAGATCAACCGTTGATTCAACAATTCTTCACATATATTTCCAGTTTGGCACAGGGTAATTTGGGCATCTCCATTAGTCACTATCCTGCTAAGGTAAGTACTGTACTGGCGAAATCAATTCCTTGGACCATTGGTCTAGTTGGTGTGGCCACCATTTTTAGCTTTATTATTGGTACCATCTTAGGGGTGGAAATAGCCTGGAAGAGGGATAAGGTTTGGGCCTCAGGGATTCTAGGTGCTTTTCTTTTTGTTCGTTCTTTTCCTTTTTTCTGGTTTGGCTTGGTTTTGGTTTATTTCTTTTCTTTTAGAAATCCAATTTTTCCCTTAGGTGGCGGCGCTGAGTTTTATATCGCTAATAGGCAAAGCTGGGAATTCGTTAAATCCGTAATCTATCACGGCTTTTTACCTGGTATGACTATTGCCATTACCTCCTTGGGATACTGGTTATTACTCATGCGTAATAATATGTTCAATGTGTTGTCGGAGGACTATATTACTGTCGCTCACGCTAAGGGGCTGTCAACGCGGCGGATCAAGTACTCGTATGCGGCCCGTAATGCTATCATCCCTTCTATCACAGGTTTTGCTATGCAACTTGGTTTTGTGGTGGGAGGTAGCCTAATGACGGAGATGGTCTTTTCTTACCCAGGGGTGGGATTCATGTTATACCAAGCGGTGCAACAACGCGATTATCCCCTCATTCAAGGTGTTTTTTTATTTATTTCCCTTTCCGTGTTGTTAGCCAACTTCCTGGCGGATGTTGTAATTATTGCACTAGATCCTAGGATTAGGAGGTAAGTGTATGCTGAGAAATACTATGCGCTTGTTCTTGGATAATAAGAAGGCATTTGCCGGATTATTAATTCTGATTTTTTTCGTGCTTGTGGCCCTCTTTGCCCCTGTGATCGCCCCTTATGGACCTACGCAAAACCGAGATGAAAATGGGCGCTTCCCTCTGCGTGCTAAAATTAGTAAGGATCATTGGTTAGGTACCACTCAGAGTGGCTATGATATTTTTTCCCAATTAGTGTATGGAACTAGGACGAGTCTGTTTATTGGGTTAGTAACTGGATTATTAACTACCTTCATTGCCCTTACTGTTGGGATGTTATCGGGGTATTTAGGTGGAGTGTTGGACGAAATTATTTCTTTTGTAGTAAATATCTTTTTGGTTCTCCCCACTTTGGTTTTAATCATCGTGATTGCCTCTTATATCACAGTTGAGGGCATTTTGCCCATAGTCTTAGTGTTGGCCCTGACTGGCTGGGCCTGGGGGGCCCGGATTATTCGTGCCCAAGTACTCTCTATTAGGGAAAGGGAGTATATCTACGCTTCCGAAGTCCTGGGTGAGCGACCAATAAGCATTGTCTTTAGAGAAATTTTGCCCAATATTGTGCCACTTGTGATGGCCACGTTTCTTTCCTCCACTATTTCAGCAGTGTTAGGAGAGGCCTCCCTTTCTTTTCTTGGTTTGGGGGATCTTACTGTGATCAGTTGGGGGACCTTGCTGTACTGGGCCCAGAATAGTGCAGCTTTATTATTAGGAGCGTGGTGGTGGTTTTTACCTCCAGGGCTTTGTATTGGTCTACTAGGTACTGGTTTGGCTTTGCTGAACTTTGCTATTGATGAAATCTCGAACCCTAAATTACGGAAAAGGTAGGGGTGACAATGGGCGAACTTCTTTTGGATGTACAAAACTTGACTTCTGGCTATCAGAGCAAAGAAGGTAATATTATAGCGGTAAATGATGTTAGCTTTGCCCTTAAGAAAGGGGAATTCTTGGGGCTAGCTGGAGAATCTGGATGTGGTAAGTCTACCCTTGCCTATACTTTACTTGGTCTTTTACCTAGTAACGGACGGGTGTTTGATGGGAAAATAGCTTATCAGGGGCGAGATCTTGTGGGGTTATCGGAACGAGAACTCCGAACCATTCGTTGGCAGGAAATTTCTATGGTTTTTCAATCTGCCATGAGTGCTTTGAACCCCGTTTTGACGATCAGAGAGCAAATGCTCGATACTATCTTCGCACATGAGCCTCGTATGCCTCTAAAGGTAGCCGAGTCGCGGATACAAGAACTCATGAAATTAGTGGAACTACCTGTAGAGCGCTTAGATGATTATCCCCATCAGCTCTCAGGTGGAATGAAACAGCGGGTCGTTATTGCCCTGGCCTTGGTGCTCCAGCCGAACCTTGTGCTTATGGATGAGCCTACAACTGCTTTAGATGTGGTAGTGCAAAGAAGCATTATCAGGAAAATTGAGGATCTCCAAAATGAGCTGGACTTTTCGATTATCTTTATTACTCATGATTTGTCTTTGCTGATCGAGGTATCTGATAAAATTGCGATCATGTATAGTGGACAGATTGTGGAGATTGGACCGGCGCGACAAGTTTACACCACACCTCATCACCCTTACACGGTCGGGTTAATGAGTTCTTTTCCGTCACTTACTGGCGAATTTCGAGAATTTGGAGGTATTCCAGGAAAACCACCGAGCCTTCAAAATCCCCCGCAAGGATGTCGTTTTCATCCCCGGTGTCCAAAGGC
>JAAZLB010000331.1 GCA_012799535.1 Bacillota bacterium
ATCCACAAATACTTTCCTTCCCGGGAAAAGGTGGTACTGGGAATCATAGAAAAAGCGGTCATGAGCATAAAGAACAAAACCACACCGCCAAAGAGCATTAACGGCGGCCATTCTTGCTGGGTCAAGAATTCAAAGGGGTTTTCCCCCATATTCTTCGCAAAAAGAGGTAAAACAGCCATCACCGGGAGTAACACATAACCAACTAGACCATTAAGTGCGAAACCAGGATTTCGGACAAAGAGTCTGACTTCAGTGGCCACCAATGTCCAAAAAGCAGGTTGTACCTTGGTGTTTTTCCAATCAACCCCCTTAGAAGATACCCCCTTGCTTCCTTCTAAACCGGCAACCACCCCTTGCAAGAATACCTTCTCCCCCATAATATACAGAACAGCTAAGCCAACCACACTCGTACTCACCAAATAGAACAAGTGTAGCCAGCCTTGCCACGTATCACTATAGGCCATGGCCTGGGCAGCCCAGATCGTGGTAGGAAAAACACGACCAACCACCCGCACTAATCCATCGGTCTGACCAAGGATTTCATTAAGAAAAACTTCTGGATCCCCATCCCCAACATTATTTTGCATCCAAATCTGAAAGCCTACCATGATCACAATCAGCAAAATGCCACCAATTAAAGTGAAGGCATCCTTATGCTGGCTAAAATTAGTAAAACGCATCAAGATCACCGCAATTAAGCTTGCGATGACCAAGGGCAAGATGGGTAAAAACAAGAACACGAACAAGGCACTAACCAAGTACCCTACTCCCACTCCTGCTAAGAGACTGTATTTAATCCAAATGGGTAGCAAGACAACCGCGTTAATCACATATTGGCCAGTCAAAACTACCCCTAATTTTGCCAACAAAATTTCCCACGATTGAAGAGGCAAGGGCACCAAAAGTTCCAAATCCGTACTGAAATAAAAGGCGGAAAGGATGTAGAAAAAGCCAAAAAACAGGGTCATCACCGCGACAATCAAAGCACCATAAACCAGAGCTAGATGGGGTTGACCAAATGCCAAACCTACTAGAAATAGTCGCTCAGTGAGGGACCATAAAAACCATACAGCCATGACCACAACTGGAACTAAAGTTAGCACCAACAATAAGGGTTCCCAAATGCGCCGTTTTTTCCTGAAATAATAGTACTTACCAGCGGACCAGCCATAATGCACATTGAGGGAGCTCAAATATAGGGCTTTTAACCTACTCATCATGGTTTCCACCATCCTCAGTGAGTTCTAAGAATAGGCGCTCCAGACTCAAATCTGCTTTTCGAGAGTCGTGTCGTAACTCGTCCATAGTTCCGCAGGCAATAAGTTGGCCTTGGCTAATAATCCCCACTCGATCACAGAGTTTTTCTGCTACCTCTAAGATATGAGTAGAAAAGAACACCGTATTACCCTGTTCCACATGTTCCCGCATAATTTCCTTAAATAAATGGGCCGATTTAGGATCCAAACCAACCATTGGTTCATCTAAGATAAACAGGGCTGGTGCGTGGAGCAAGGCACCTGTTAAGGCCAGTTTTTGTTGCATCCCGTGGGAGTAGCTCTGAATTAAGTCACCGGCAGCTTTAGTCAGTTGAAACATCTCTAGGTAATAATCAAGACGCTTGGAACGAGTAGGACCATCTACTCCAAACACATCACCAATAAGATTTAGATATTCTAATCCAGTCAAACGCTGATATAAATTAGGATTATCAGGGACGAAACCAATAGAGTGTTTGGCTTGTACTGGATCCTTGGCTACATCATAACCATTAACTGTAATTTTCCCTCGATCCGCTTCTAACAAACCTACAATCATCTTGATCGTGGTAGTTTTGCCAGCCCCATTAGGTCCTAGAAAACCAAAGATCTCGCCAGGACGGACCTCTAGATCTAAATCCAGCACGGCGAACTGATCCGCACCCTTATATTTTTTAGAGACACCTTCTAGTTTCAGCACAGTTTCTCTTCCCTCCCTTTCTAAGCTATCTTTTATATCTTCGAGCTAAAGTTATCTGTACCTTCTATGAATCCAACTGTCCCCTAAGAGATTAAAACCAATCACAGTCAGAGCGATAAAAAAGCCTGGAAATAACACACCCCACGGGGCTAAGGAGGCGAAAGATTGGGCATCCCGCAGCATCCGCCCCCAACTTGGCTGCGGCGGTTGAATACCAACACCCAAATAGCTTAAAGAAGCCTCCACTAGGATGGCCCCAGCTAAACTCAGAGAAAACTGAACCAAGAGAGCATCCCGCAAATTGGGTAAGATATGATAAAACATCATGCGTCTATCGGAGGCGCCTAGGGCCCTAGAGGCCTCTAAGTATGGCTGTGCCTTAATTTTTAAAACCTGGTTTCGAGTTAAACGAAGAAAGACAGGAATATTACCAAGGGCTATTGACCACAGGATTACTGCAACGCCCGATTGCCAAACGGTGGCGAATAAAAGGGCTAACAAGATTATGGGTAAGGCTTGTAAACCATCACTTAAACGCATGGCAACTTCATCCCACACTCCACCTCGAAAGCCAGCCCAGAGACCTAAAAGTACACCTACCAGTGCACCTAAAGAGACTGAGATCAAACCAAGAATTAAAGAAACCTGGCCCCCCACTAACACCCGACTAAAAATATCTCGACCGAAATGATCCGTGCCAAAAGGATGTTGTAAAGAGGGTGATTGAAAGCGCAAAAGTACTGCAGTTTGACTAGGATTGTAAGGAGTATAAAAATAACCCACTAAAGTCATTAATACTACCAAACCTATAGAAATTATTCCCCAACAGCGTCTATTCATAGGGCAACCGTTATTCATAACGCAACCTCGGATCTAAAAGGGCAAGGCCTAAATCAAAGCCTAGGTTAAACACTAAGATCCCCATTACAATTAACATCACTAGTGTTTGCACCAGGGGCAAATCCCTTTGTAATACCCCGTTCAAAAGTAGTTGACCCACACCAGGTAGACCGAAAACTTGCTCCACCACAATCGTTCCTGCTAACAGCTGGGCAAACTGTAACCCTGCTACCGTGAAGACTTCTATGGCACCATTACGGAGAGCGTGTTTATACAAAACGATATTCCTAGGTAAACCTTTTGCTTTAGCGGTGCGGATATAATCCTCCTCTAAAGCCTCACCAAGCCCCACATGAACAAAGCGAGTTAAAACCGCCGCCCTAGGCAAGGCGAGGGTGAAAACAGGAAGGATCAAACTAATAAACCCCTCACTCCCCCCCGGGGGTAAAAGGGTGAGCCTCACCGCGAAGAATTGGATCAATAAAAGACCTAGCCAAAATTGGGGAATGGCCATACCCATTTGGGTTCCTATGGAGAGTATCCTGGCCAGCGGACTATGACGATTTGTAGCCATGAACATTCCTGATGGAATGGCGATCAGTAGGGCTAAGCCTACTGCAAAAAGTGCCAACCTTATAGACAAAGGGATTGCATCTTGTAACAAATCGCGTACTGGTAAAGAGTAACGCAAAGAAGACCCCCAGTTCCCTTGGAAAAACCCAATCAACCAACCAAAGAAGCGAGAAATGGCCGGCTGATCCAGGTTTAATTCTCCACGGAGTTCCTGGTAAGCCTGGGGGCTTCCTTCCGTTCCTAAGACCAACAAAGCAGGATCACCGGGCAAAATCTGAATGATTAAGAAGGTTACTACACTAACTAAAAGGGCGGTGAGCGCAAAGCCCACCGTCTTCTGCCATAAATAACGACCCATTGAACATCCTACTTCCTTATCTAAACAGACTAGCTACATCCACGACGTAAATGGGATAATGACGCCAACCTTGGATTCCCTTGGCCATGGCCACAAGCTGCGGGGGATCCATAACAAAAATCCCCGGTAACTGTTGAGCTAAAATTTCTTGGGCTTGTAGATACGTTTCTCGCCGTTCTTCTCCCACTGTTTCAAGACCTCTTTGAATTAATGTGTCGTATCTGGTATGGGAAAAGTTGAAGAAATTGCGGCTATTCTCCGTTGTGTAACGGACTAAAATCCCATGGGGATCTAGTCGTCCCGCTAAACCAATGATGGAGACCTCGTAATCCCGTTGAGTGTACACCCGCTCTAACCAAGTACCCCATTCCACAATTTCCAAATCCACCTGAATACCTAGGGCTTTCCACTGTTCCGCGATTAGCTCCCCTGTTTGCACATGGAGGGGATAATTAGAAGGCAAGGTGAGTTTAAGCTGAAGCCTCTCCTGGTTAGCCTCCCTTAGCAAGGCCTTGGCCCTATTGGGATCATAAGTGTTAATGCTAGCTAACTGATCATTGTAAAAATCGGCCATGGCGGGACTTAGAGCACTATAGATCTCCACCCCATGACCCCAAGCAGCTCCAAAGATCACTTCTTCTTGATTAACCCCTAACGCCAAAGCCTTACGAACCCGCCAATCATCAAAGGGTGCCCGGGCATTATTAATGGCTAACACCTGCACCGTATTCATGGGAAATGAAAGAACCTGGATGCGGGGATTGCCCTCTACTTGATGTAAAACCGAGGTTTCCAAGCGGGGAATTAGATCCACCCTACCTGCCTTTAAATTCAAGACCATACTATTCTCATCTGGGATTATTAAAAATTTCGCTTCTTGAAAATAGGGTTTTTGCCCCGACCAATGCTGCTCAAATCTTTTCAAACGCAAATGCTGATTGGGTTTCCACTCTTCTAAGGAATAGGGACCTGTACCAATGGGATGATGGGCTAGGTCTTGGGCATGGGCAGGATAAATTACTGCAAAGACTTCGGCTAAGGTATACAAAAATGCTCCATGAGGTTGGGAGAGTTTTATCTGCACCGCCCCATCCAAACCTTCAATACCTTGGATCATGGCCAACTCTCCAGCCCGTACCGCAATTTCTGGATTTCTAGCCCGATTCAAAGAATACACCACATCATCTACAGTTACTTTACTTCCATCGTGAAAAAAGGCCTCGCGCAAGTAAAAGGTATAAACTGTCTTAGTCTCATCTACAGTCCAAGTGTTTGCTAGTGCCCCTGCTACTTGACCAGTAGGAGTGGCTTTCACTAGACCCTCATAAATATTAAAGGCAATTTCCCCAGTGGCCGCGGCCACGGTTTTGACTGGATCAAAGCTATCTGGATCCGCGGGAACCGCGATATTAATCACCTGGGCAAAGGCACTACCCTGCACTAACACCAGGATAAGTACAACTAACCCATGCAAACTAATCTTCTTAATTATGTTAAAAGCCATGGTTAAACCTCCCTACGCACTTGTAAACCGTAGCGCAAAACATCTAAAACTTCCCTAATGAACTCCCCATTAGTGCCCCGCTCAAACTCATCCACTAAATCTTTGCCTACTGCATGGTAAACAAAAAACACCGCTTGCGGGTCTAAATCTGGATTGGCCTTCCCTGAAGCAATGGCCTCTTCTAGAAACTTAGAAAAATCTCGGGCCCGATCAATTCGCCCTTCTTCGATTTGGGGCAATAAGACCCGACTGTCCCAAAAGTTATTCGCGACCTGATGCAAAAGGGGAAAGTCCTTAGCAAACAAATGGGATTGCCAGTAATATTCCTCAAGTACTGTGAAAATGTCACCCTCCAAGGAGAATGCCTTGCCCACATAGGCTCTTTTCTGCTCATAGGCCAAGTCCACAATGTATAAATAGAGGTCCAGTTTATCCTCAAAATACTGATACATACTACCCTTGGCAATGCCACAATTGTCCACAATTCTACTTAAAGAAGCCTGTTCATAGGGATGTTTGGCGAATTCCTCCACGGATGCATCAAGCACCGCTTGGCGTCTTTCTGGATCTAAATTAAAAAAAGTTAATTTGGGCATCAGTTCACCCCCGTTTTTGTATGACCACCCAGTCACATCCTGTAAAAATAGTATACCATCTTTGCCTTAAACTTGCCAAGGGCAAATCTGGTATACCGCTAAGGTTAATCTAGAAAATTATTAAACCGATGAGGGCACAAGCGAGCAAAACTCTAATAGGATCCCACTTTCGATAGATCAAGCCTAAAAACACAATGATGGATAAAGCTAGAGTAGGCAAGTGTATGAATCCTGAGGCTAAAACCTGTAAGCTCGTGCTCCCCACTAAAATAGCGGCGGCTCCAACTAAGCCTGCCACCACTGGACGAATCCCGGCAAAGGTTGCTTGCACTCCTTTTGAAGTCTTGTACCGTTCCCAAAATTTACTCACGATTAAAACACTGATTAATGAGGGCAAAACTACTGCAGTGGTAGCCAATAACGCCCCCCTTAATCCCGCGGCTCCATAACCAATAAAGGTAGCCGCATTTACTGCAATAGGTCCGGGGGTCATTTCCGCGATGCCTACAATATCAACAAACTCCTGGGGTGTCATCCAACCATAGCGCACAATTTCCTCTTGAATCAAAGCTAACATGGCATAGCCCCCACCGATGGTGAAGAGACCAATCTTAAAGAATGAAGTAAATAATTGCATTAAGATCATTTTTACCCTTGCCCCCCTTTAGTGGTGTAATAAAGGTAACCACTTAGTCCACCTAAGACCATCACCCAGATGACAGGGATGATCTTAAACACGCTAAGGAGAAGGGCCCCAAGGGCTATAACTAGGCCAAAACGGTCAATAATAGCCTCTCTCCCCACGCGGACTGCAGCCGCGGCAATTAGTCCAACCACGGCTGCACGCACCCCATTAAAAGCACTAGCCACATAAGGATTGGTTTGAAATTGCACAAAGAACTGTGCTATGATGAGAATAATTAGGATGGAAGGGGTTACAACACCTAAAAGAGCAACTATAGCTCCTGGAACCCCATAGAGACGCCCGCCTATAAAAACAGCAGTATTAACTCCAATAGCTCCTGGAACGGACTGAGCTAAGGCGAAAATGTCTAGAATTTCTTCTTTTTCCGCCCATCCCAGTTTCTCAACCACTTCCTTTTCAATTAGGGGCAACATGGCGAACCCACCACCAAAGGTAAAAAGACCGATGCGGAAAAATGCTGCAAATAATGTCTTCCAACTTTTGTTTTTTTCCATGACTAACCCCCCTTATTAAAAACTACTTTATGGATATTCCTTTTGGCGAGGGAAAGTCCTTTTCAGAATATTAACCTGATGGGTAGAGGTGCAGATAATGCTACGTATTGAAGCTGATTTAACAACCACCTTAGCGGGCTTTGCCCGAGCAGGAGATCTAAACGATCTGCAAATTCTATCCCACGCGGAGAGGGTGACCTACACATCCTTTCGCTTGGGACAACAATTACAACTCCCCCAAAATGAACTAGAAGAATTAGTTCTTAGTGCCTTGATTCACGACATTGGAGTTAGCACAACGGGGGAAAAACTCAAGCTAGCTGATTTACAACCACAACAGGGGACAGCTTCTGCCCATTGTAAACGCGGGTATGAGCTACTTAAACCCACGAAGCTTTTCAGTGGATTGGCCCTTAACGTGCTAGAACATCATAACTATTACAGTCCCGATCTGCGGATCATACCAGCAATCATCCATGTAGCAGATCGTTTGGAATTTGTAATTCGCAAAGACAAGTACTATCTCTGGCAAAAAGAGGATGTTCTTGCCTACTTTCGGAGTAAAGAAGGGACCCTTTTCCACCCCGATGTGGTGGAGGCACTAGAAAGTCTAACGTTGGTCCCCAGTTTTTGGCTTGATCTCCAGTATGAGAATTATCAGGCCTTTCAAGAAGAACTACAATCCTTCAGGCGCCTTTTGACCTTAGATGAACTGGAGGAAATAGCCCAGTTAGTAGCTACTATCGTCGATAGTAAATCCCCCTTCACCGGTGCCCATTCCCAAGGGGTTACTCGTATTGCTGGATTTTTGGCCACAGCCATGGGTATGTCAGAACATAGGGTGCGGCTAATTAAAATTGCAGGCCTCCTCCATGATATCGGAAAGCTTGCTATCCCCGATGAAATTTTAATGTATCCTGGCCCTCTCGATAAAAAACAACGGGCGATTATGAAGCAACATACCTACCACACCTATTACTTAGTTGGCTCTATTGGACCAGGTGTTCAACCTCTCCAACGTTGGGCAGCCTACCATCATGAACGTTTAAATGGGACAGGCTATCCCTTCGCGTTGAAGGCAGAAGACCTGGAGCCTGAATCACGCTTAATGGCGGTGGCGGATATTACCCAAGCGTTACTAGAAACCCGTCCCTACCGACAGGGTCTCGCCCACGAAAAGGTAAAGGAGATCCTACAAAACAATGTGAACGCAGGACATATTGATGGAGAAATTACCGCTCTAGCTATTGAACATTTGGATGAAATCAGTGCCTTAGTCTTTTAAATTTCACTTTTCTAAACTAACACCCCCCACCATCTCGGTGAGGGGTGTTAGTTTCATGCTTCTAGACCTTGACGAACCATTTCATCAAAGGCTTCTTTTAGTTGTTCTATTCGAGCCTTAGCTTGCTCTTCTGAAGAATCACAGACTTCGATGTATAACTTCATCTTCGGCTCTGTACCCGATGGGCGGAGAGTTATCTTGCTCCCTTCCTCCGTAATCCATTGAAGTACACCTTCTTTAGGGAGATCAATTTTATTCCTCTCCTTGGTTAACAAATCCAGTTTTATGCTGGCTTGGTAATCTAAAACATGAACCACTCTTTCTTCTCCAATGGAGGTTATGGGAGTGGTTTGCATTTCTTTAATGAACTCCCGAGATTTTTCCGCTTCAATGCTTGTAGCAAAGGAGTACGAAACTAAATCTTGGAGGTAATAACCATGTTCATGCATAAGTTGTTCGAGACGATCCACTAAAGTTAAACCTTGCACTTTGTAAGCAGCTGCCATTTGGGCCATCAGTAGACTTGCCAAAACCGCATCCTTGTCCCGCACCGCGGTTCCAGCTAAATACCCATAACTCTCTTCAAAGCCAAAGACAAACTCCTTTCCCTCAGCGGGTAGTAAGTCCATCAGAGTACCAATGTATTTAAAGCCCGTTAGGGTTTCTCGAACTTCTCCACCGTATTTTTCCACAATAGGTCTCACCATCTCCGTGGTTACAATCGTCTTGACTACAACGGAACGCTCTAACTTAGAAGGATCCAGTTGACTTAAAATAAAGTCTGTCAATAAGACACCAACTTGGTTACCGTTTAAAAGCACCCA
>JAAZLB010000048.1 GCA_012799535.1 Bacillota bacterium
CAGGTGCAACCAAATCCAAACCTAGACCATAATTAGAATAACTTGCCCGCAAAGGATAGCCACTGGAAACTACTCCCCCGACGGCGATTACATCAGGATAGGCCGCTGGATAACGTAATTCGGGGCGACCGTCATTGCCAGAAGCAGCAATCATTACACTAGTTCGACTTGCAACTAATTGAATCGCTTTTTCCAAAGCTGGTGATCCTCCGATTTGCCCTAAAGACATATTGATAATCTGGGCTGGAGTGGAATTTCGAGGTTCACCGATTCCAGCTGCGTAAAGCAGTCCTTTAGCTACATTGGCTGCAGTACCCTCACCTCTAGAGTCCATCACCTTAATTGGTTGAATACTCACCTTTGGTGCCACTTCACTAATCAACCTCGCCACATTTGAACCGTGATAGACACCATGATTATCATCATAAGTTTCGTGATTGTTTCGCACAAAATTGTACCCTGGTAACACCTGAACTGTGGATGGTAGTACCTGTTTATTCAGACCTGTATCCAACACTGCAACCCGCTTACCAGGATTGCCCTTGGTAATAGCTTGAGCCTGAGGCACCCTAATATAACTCAAATAATCTGGAGCGGGAAAAGTCTTGGCAGTGGCTAGATTATCTACTTGCACCACCCAGTTTGGTTCAACGAAAAAATCCGGACCTGAATAGGTACTCCACTCTTCTAAACTAAGCTCACTATTCCAGCTAGGTTCTACTACTACAACTGAAAGAATGGGGATTTCATCCTTTATTTCTAAACCCACTGCATTTAAGAGGCTGTACCTGTTTGCAAAAGCGGACTGACTAGTAAAGTGCACCAATAAATCGGTGAACTCCTGCTCAAGGGCCACTTCCGGAAGCATAGCTAAACTCAAGGAACGTTGACTAACTGGGGGGAAATAATGCTCGAATTCCCAACTAATCTCAATTCCCCCAAGAATAGGTCCATGACCAACTATCAATGGACCAGCGAAACTACCCGGTCTCGAATCTACAAAGCGTACTCCATACTTGAACTCTCCCGTATCATTTTGGCGATCCACAAATCTTAAGTTATCCCCGAAGGTTTCTCCAACCTTAAACCAGCGATTTTGATCACTTCGGGATCGCCAAATCTGCCATTCGTCACCAGGATATGTGGGGCCTTCAATTGCCCATTCAATGTAAGCCCCACGGGGGTCCCATTCCCACTCCACTTCTGTGATTTGCGGAGGCGTAGGTGCGTCATATATTGCTCGTAACGCAACGATTACGTATGTTGACTTTCCGCCCCGTATCTTGTGTTCAACACCTTCCGCCACAACTCGTCCATCCCGATCCCTAGAAAACACCCATAGATCCCAAGTACCCTTGGGCACATTCAAACTAACCCTCGAAGATCCCCCTAAGGGTATCAATATTGAAGAAGATTTTCCGTTACCTTCCCTTAAGAATAGTTCTCTAGTTACGGTAGCCGGATTACCATCCAAAATTTCCACCGTCAAAAGTCCAGTGTTTTTCCAACTACTTCCGAAACAGCCTGTGAACAGTAAGGAGATTAGAAGTACCAAAATGAAAGAATATTTATTCCACGAAACCATTACTCACCTTCTCAATATCTATCTACAAACTAAGATCAACTAGTTGGTTATACACACTCAAGGTACCTTCTTCCCCATTACTTAAGACGGTGATTAGGGCACCTCGTTCTAGGCTTCCCCCCATGATCATACTTGCCCCAGGGGCACTACCCATGATCTGGTAAAAACCTTCAGCTTCCCCCACAGCGTAGGGGGCTAATAAGGCTCGCACAGTGCTAGGACGTAAGAAGTCCCCTTCCACTAGAACACTCCAAAAGCGGTTCAAATCATGGAGGTTAGAAAAGAGCTGAGGTGCAAGACCTTCAGCTAAGATAGCATAAATATTTTCCACATTTTGCCCACTTCTGGTCTTGGTATAACCAACGGCTGCTTCAACTGGCAATTGGTCTAAGAAATAATAGGCAGTCTGGTTCATGTCTAGAGGCACTAATACTTGTTCTTTCACCACTTCTGTGGCATCTTTGCTAGTGACTTGAGTAAGGGTTTCTTCCCACGAGGCCCCCACCATTTCTAAGGGATAAGGAGCTTCAAGTAAGCCTTGATCCCAAAGACGATAAAGGGCAACTCGGGCGAAAAAATCCCGCCCCGAACCGAGGTTGAAGGCAGTAAATTGAGTGTTTTTCACTCCGTACTTCCGCTCCGCCAAACCATAACAGCCTCGAAACTTAATATTGCGTTCTTCGACTACCTGAACTACCCCTGAAAAGTTCTCTTCCACATAAAAATCCTCATAATCTGTTTCCCAAGCAC
>JAAZLB010000332.1 GCA_012799535.1 Bacillota bacterium
AACTAGTTTTTCCTTTTGGGCACTGGAAAGCAAGGCCACCTGCTGTTGATAAAGCTCAAAAACATCCTGCATACTAATTTCGTGCATGAAGCCACCTCCAATAGTAAATACCCCAAAAAACAATACCCACAGCTAAAGCTAACACCAAAACTATTAGCAACCAAGGTAAATTCCCAAACCAACCTGGTCCCATCGGGTGCAAAACACCCTTCCCTAACTGGCGCTTTTGGGAGCGTAGCCCCCACCGGGGAGCCAGTAGATCAAAAATGGGAGGACCCTCACCACCCACATCCCAAGGATTAATTCCTAAATCGCGCCAAAACTCAGGGGCTAAACCATCAAAGGAACCGACCAAAACATAATAGCGCCAGGATCGATCAGGTTCAGGTAATAAGGCTTGTTCCACTTGTACTCTAATAGTTTTTCCATCTGGTTGGACGTAGGATGAAACCCCTGTGCTAATCCTCTTAGTCCCCGTTGGTGTAGTGATTTCCAGATAACCTTCTCCAAAGGGTGCCACACTTAAACAGGCTTCCCAACCATAATTTGGGCTTGTTTCCAACTCATACTGGGCAAAGGTAATTTTCTCATTTCCCCCAGGGTAATTAGTATCGAAATATACTTCGAGTCTTTGGTGAAAATACCCTTCCGGTGCTCCGAAGGGATTAGTGATGTTGGTAAATTGAAAATCAAAATAGAAGTATTCATCATCCCTCAAAACCGTAAATTTCCGTAAATCGAAGAGACCAGGCACAAATACTTGGTGGCTTGGGTAAAGCAAACCACCTGCCCCCCGATCATCCTGCGCCGGATCAGCCATTTGGAAAATAATCTGTCCTTGTGCCTTAACCCTGCCTACCACAATAAACAAGATTAAAATTGCTAGACCAATTCTTTTCAAGAAAGATCCCCCTTGGAATCTTATGTTCCAGATCGGGTTTTATGTTAGGTGTAAACCCGTTCAATACGGGCACTAAGCTGACTGGTAACCTCGTAGTTTATCGTACCCATCCAGTGAGCCCAGTCATCTGCCGTAATCTCGTTTTGGCCATCAGATCCAATTAAGATGACTTCATCTCCAATCTTTACAGGTAGATTTCCCACATCCACTAACGTGTGATCCATGGTCACCCGCCCAACTATAGGACATAGGGTCCCGTGAATTAATACCTTCCCCTGATTACTCATACTGCGAGCTAAGCCATCTGCATAACCAATGGGTAAGACTACAATGGAGGTCTCCTTCCAAGTTACATAGGTGCTATCATAGCTAATCGCACTACCCCCTGGCACCCGTTTTACAAAAGCCACCCTGGTTTTTAAGGTTAAAGCGGGGCGTAAATCTAAAGGTCTTCGTTTATCAGGAAATAGACCATAAAGCCCCAGACCAACTCGGACCAGATCTAAACGGGCAGGAGGAAAAAAGAGGGTGGCAGCAGTGTTGGCCGCATGAAAATAGGGAACTGGGACTTCCCTTTTGGCAAGCTCTTGGCGGACCTTTTGAAAACGGGACCACTGCCACTGGGTATATTCTAAATCGGGGGCATCTGCCCTAGCAAAGTGGGTGAACACCCCTTGAATGTCTAGGCCAGGTAGGCTTTGCACCAATTCCACTAATTCTCCGAAATCCTCCGGCAAAAGCCCTAACCTACCCATGCCTGTATCTACCTTAATGTGGACCTTAGCAGGCTTTTGCCACTTAACCGCCGCTTGAGATAAACGACGGGCAATATGGGGTTCAAAAACTGTGACGGATAAATCTTGGGTGACGCAGACTTCTAGTTCATCGGCACTGACTGCACCTAAGACTAAAATAGGAGCGGTAATACCTCCCCTCCGGAGGCGTACCCCCTCTTCAGGCAAGGCTACCGCGAACCAATTAGTTCCGTTCGCGATCATAGTGTAGGCCGTTTCTAGGGCACCATGACCATAACCATTGGCCTTAGCCACTGCCATTAATTGACATCGAGGACCGAGTAAAGTGCAAAATTGTTGTACATTGTGGGCAATATGATCAAGGCTAACTTCTGCCCAGACTTGTCTGGTGAGCCTACTCATTACAGAAACACTCCATCTCTAAGCCAAAATCTCTGGTAACCACTTCAGACAGTCACTAGCAATCAAACCTCTAGCACCTTGTTTGGCAGCTAAATCACCGGCAGCACCATGGGCGTAAACCCCCACACAACTAGCTTCTATAGGCTTAAGCCCTTGAGCCAATAGAGAACCAATCAATCCTGCTAAGACATCGCCAGTTCCCGCGGTTCCAAGACCATGGTTACCTGTTGAGTTAATATAAGTTTTCTCACCATTGGTGATGATGGTGGGGGCACCCTTTAAAACCACGTTGATTCCCCAGTTATGGGCGAACTCTTCCGACGCACTTAAGCGTTCTTGGTTTATTTGAACGGCGTTACTGTGGATTAGGCGGGCCATTTCTCCTGGATGGGGTGTAATGATCCACTGTTGGCGCTTCCCCAAAGGAATAGACTCTAAGAAACCTTCTGTTAAAACCCTTAAGGCGTCCGCATCGATCACGGTCGGTCCATTCCATTGTTCCAGCAAGGCTTTAACAATAATCAGTACTTCAGGGTGATTACCTAAACCGGGGCCAATAACTAGGGAGTTTTTGTTAGCTAGTAAGTCTTCTAGTTGGAAAAAGCTTTCCTCTCCTAGATAGCCTGCCCCATTAGTAACTAAAGGGACCACAATTAATTCATCTGGTCGAAACCTACCAGCAATACATTCAGGCACTGCAACTGTCACAAGCCCTGCTCCACCCCGCAAGACCGCCTGCCCACTAAGTGCTGGTGCCCCTGGATAATCTTTAGAACCGCCTACAACTAAGACATGTCCGAAGGTACCCTTATGTCCCCAGGGGACCCGAGGTGGTAGTAGGTGGAGAGTTTCTACACCTAAAAGCTGACGAGGTATCCTTGTTGTAGGGTGCAGGGGAAATCCTAGATCCACTACGATGTTTTTCCCTGCATAGGCTTGGCCTGGATATAGTAGACAGCCCGTTTTTAAAAATCCCAAATTTATAGTAAGATCTGCACGAAAAGCGGTTGTTTCCACTTGCCCAGTGGTGGCATCCACTCCACTAGGAACATCAATAGCCACAAGTGGTCGCTCTAACTCGTTAACTAAATTTACCAAAGCCTCTAGCTCAGAAGATAGCTTGCCTTGAAAGCCGGTGCCAAAGAGGCAATCAAGAATTAAATCAGCGAAATTTAAGCTAAACTTCAACTTAGCAAGTTGGCCTAGTTCCACCTCTACAATATCCACGCCAAGCTTGTGGAGGATCTCTAGATTAGTTTTATGCTCTGGACTAGACTTTTGGGGATTCCCTATTAGGTAAACTTTCGGACGAGCCCCTAATAATAAAAGCTGGCGGGCAACAACTAGGCCATCTCCCCCGTTATTACCCATACCCGTGAGAATATGTATGCGCTTATGGTGTAAGGAACCGTATTCCTCTTTGAGGACCTCTACAATTCTACTGCCCGCGTTTTCCATGAGGATTAAAGAAGAGACACCAAGGGTATTTCGAGCTTGTTCTTCAATGATTTGCATCTCTTTCCCAGTTACAACCTGCATATTCAATCCTCCCCTAAAGCAATAACATAGGCAATGGCTAATTCTTTACTATGGGACAAACTTATAGTGAATCTCGTTACACCTAAGTTTTGTGCGATCTTTTGGGCCTCGCCTAGAAGATGCACACTAGGTTGTCCCCACTCATTAGAACGAATCTCCACATTCTGAAAGGAAACCCCTTGTTGCCAACCACGACCGAGGGCCTTCATCACAGCCTCCTTAGCTGCAAAGCGGGCAGCCCAGGATTGGGCAGATCGGTCCTTTAGAAACTCCCGTTCCTGGGCGGTGTAAATCTTTTCTCTAAAATTTGGTCGTTCGATTGCCTTAGCAATCCTGGCAATTTCGACGATGTCTACCCCACAACCCTTAACCAACATGGATATTCCCTATTTCTGCAGTGATGGTTTGCACGACGAGTTGTACCGTAGCCTCCAAGATCTCCTCTTCCGGGTGCTCACCCATTACCCTTAATAAAGGCTCGGTACCAGAAGCCCGAACGAAAAGGCGTCCTAAGGGTGCTAGTTGTTCTTGGGCATCCTTAATAACCCTTTGAATGTGCGGATTTTTCTGCCAGTCTCGTTTATCTCGCACAGGGACATTCACTAAGCGCTGGGGAAAGACCACCATGCTTTGGGCCAATTCTGCCAAGGGTTTACCTTGAATTTGGCGCATTTGCAAAAGCTTTAAAGCAGTTAGCATCCCATCACCGGTTGTGGAGTTTTCTAAAAAAAGAATGTGACCAGATTGTTCCCCACCTAAAATACAGCCTTCCTGGAGCATGGTTTCTAAAACAAAGCGATCTCCAACAGGAGCATATTGCACATCACCACCACAGGCTAAAAAGGCCTGTTTTAAACCTCCATTAGAGTAGGCGGTGGCAATTACCTTATTAGCAGGTAACTGCCCGTTCCGTAAAAGATGTAAGCCCATGATAGCTAAGATATGGTCACCATCTACTAAGTTGCCCCTCTCATCAACGGCTAAAATCCGATCTCCATCTCCATCGAAGGCGAAGCCTAAATCTGCCCCTACCTCCTTGGTCAAGTTTTGGATCTTTTCTGGAAAGGTGGAACCACAAAAATGATTAATGTTAGTGCCATTTGGTTGATCAAAAAAAGCACTAACTTTCGCCCCTAAGCTTCGAAATAAACGGGGTGCATAATCAGAAGTGGCGCCGTTAGCACAATCTAAGACAATGTGTAAGCCCGCTAAATCGAGGGGAACTTGCTTTCTTAGTTCATCCAC
>JAAZLB010000333.1 GCA_012799535.1 Bacillota bacterium
TAAGGATTCTTTCTACCAAAAAGAACCTTCGCTTATTAACTCTTCCCATTGAAACTGGGATAGAAGAAGGTTGGCAGTATACTTCAATACCAGGTGGTCTTTTAACCCAAGCACGGGATAGTTTTACTCTAGAAGACGGGGAATTGAAAGTGGTTACAAAGCGGCAACCTAGTGAGGCAGAATGGGAAGCCCTTAAGTTTGGCTGGCGTGTGGTGAAACACGTAAAATCTAACGCCATTGTCGTCAACAATCACGAAATGACTCTAGGAGTGGGGGCAGGGCAAATGAATCGGGTAGGTGCAGCAGAAATTGCTTTGCGTCAAGCTGGTGAGCAAGCTCGAGGAGCGGTCTTAGCCTCCGATGCCTTTTTCCCCATGGATGATACGCTGGAGTTAGCTGCCAAGGCAGGTGTTACAGCTATTATCCAACCAGGTGGGTCAATTAGGGATCAAGACTCCATTGATAAAGCCAATGAATATGGTATTGCCATGGTATTTACCGGTGTACGACATTTTAAACACTAAGGGGGGAAGGCCATGAAAGTATTAGTGGTAGGTCGAGGTGGTCGTGAACACGCCCTCTGTGACAAGATTGGGTCTAGTCCCTTAGTTAGTGAGGTGTATGTGGCCCCTGGAAACCCTGGAATGTCGGGGGTGGCTAAGCTGGTTCCTCTTAATGAAAGGGACCAGGAAGAATTGGTTAACTTTGCTCAAGGGCAAGACATCGACTTAGTCGTTGTGGGACCTGAGCAACCCCTTTTAGACGGGCTAGTTGATCGGTTACAAGAGGGGGGCATTCGGGTCTTTGGCCCCTCGAAAGAAGCGGCTAAAATTGAGGGTAGTAAGGCCTTTGCTAAAGATCTGATGACAAGGCATGGAATTCCCACCGCCCATTATGGAGTTTTTCATGATTACAATCAAGCAAAACAGTACCTAGATCAGTGCCCTATTCCCATTGTGATTAAGGCAGATGGGTTGGCAGCTGGTAAGGGTGTAGTGGTAGCTCAAACTAGGTCTGAGGCAGAAGAGGCTCTCGAGGTGATGCTGCTTGAGGAAAAGTTTGGCAAAGCCTCCCAACAAGTGGTTATTGAAGAGTTTTTGGAGGGAGAAGAGTTTTCTTTAATGGCTTTGGTCCACGATGATCTGGTGATCCCTTTAGAGGTGGTTCAGGATCACAAACGGGCTTATGATGGCAATCAAGGTCCTAATACTGGAGGGATGGGTGCCTATTCACCTGTGCCACAAATTGGGTCAGGGATAGTGGATGAGGCAATGACAACTATTTTGCAACCAACGGTTCAGGCTTTAAAGACTATGGGTCGTCCCTTTACTGGGGTGTTGTATGCGGGTTTAATTCTCACAAGCGAGGGGCCGAAGGTGATTGAGTTTAATGCTCGCTTCGGAGATCCAGAAACTCAGGTACTTTTACCCCGCCTAGAATCGGATTTGATAGAGATAATCTTGGCACTCTTAGCAGGCAAGAAGCCAGAGCTCACTTGGAATGAGCAAGCAGTGGTGGGTGTAGTTGTTGCTAGTCAAGGCTATCCTGAAATCAATGTGCCGGGAACGTTGCTTCCTAAATTTCAGAATCAAGATTATGTGCGGATTTATTATAGTGGGGTGGCTGAACATGACGAAGGCCAGCTTGTATCCACTGGAGGCCGAGTGTTCTTGGTAGGAGGTATGGGCAAGACTCTTCAACAAGCTCAAGAGAGAGCTTATGGGTTTTTAGTACAACATAGTTTGGAAGGTCTTTTCTACCGTAAGGATATTGCAGGTCATGTAATGGAAAGAGCCGTGTCGAAGTAGACACGGCTTTAATCATCTGTTGCGATTATTTCTGAGGGTTATGCTGATGTGGCTCACCACTCCTATAATCCCGATCATAAACCCTACCAATGTTACACCATAGGCTGCCATGTTAAGCCAAATCTGGGATGGGATTAACTCTAACACCATGGCAAAGGTTACTAACCAGCCA
>JAAZLB010000334.1 GCA_012799535.1 Bacillota bacterium
CCACGATCCTGTTCGTTCTTGAGTAAACCAAACAAGCGAGTCTCCTGACCATTGAGCCAACCCACCATTTTTTCCCCCTTGAAGAGGGCGGTGCCTTCCAAAACAGCCACTTGGTCAGTCCCTTCTTGCACTAATTGGATTGTAGGCAAGGTACCAGAAAGACCACTCTCAGCCAAGGCAATGCGAAATTGCCATGCTTCTTGAGGAAAAAAAACAGGAATCCGAGGACGAAACTCAACATTTCCAACGATGTGCTCTGTGATAGAACTGGCAAAGGGGGCCTTACTGTGATAGATTTCTTCTACTGTACAATCTTTAGCCACAAAGAGCAAAATTGAAGTTCTAAGGTCAGGATCGCGAATTGCAAACTCCAAAGCCTGCAGAATACCTTGGCGGGCAACTTCTTCAGAAACGATGAACAACTTAGCATGGGACCAGAATAGTCTTTTTCCTGATAGGTTAGACAAAGAACGGCCGGAGCTAAAAAAAGTTTCGCCTTTAGTAGTCAGGATAATCGGTTCCAACTTAGTTTGCTGAGGACCGCCCTCAGTTTTCATCACTTCAAGGATCAGATCAAAGCTAGGCTCAATTTGATCTAATCCCACCCCAAGCACGAAGTCTAACCTTTCAATTTCTATATAATCCCAACAACCTACCAAAAATACAGAAAACAAACAGATGAGATTAATCCAAACGATTTTTCTCCTCAAGATCGATTGCCCCTTAGGCGCACCCGATTTTTCGGGGCCAGAAATTTTGGACGCCTACGCATTAGCCACCATGGAACTCGCACCACTGTATCCTTTAAGTCCCCGGCTGAAAAGGAAGTTAGACTACTTAAGTAGGGTACTCCGAAAGATTCCATTGATGCTAATTGCAAAAAGAAACCAATAAACGCAAAGACTACTCCATATAGACCTAGGATGGAGGCCAAAAACAAAAAGATGAACCTAATGAGAATGGCTGGATCCTGCAGGCGCGGCACAACAAAACTTGCAACCCCAGTGACACCCACTACAATGATCATGGGTGCACTGACCAAATTCGCAGACACAGCTGCATCTCCAAGCACAACCGCTCCCACAATACTAATTGCCTGGCCAACTGGTTGGGGTAAACGAACTCCCCCCTCCCGCAAAACTTCGAATAATAGGAGCATAGCAACTGCCTCTACTAAAGCTGGAAAGGGTACATTGGTGCGAGCTGAAGAAATGCTTAAGATTAACTCTGTTGGAAGCAATTGGGGATGATAGTTAATCAATGATACGTAAAGGGCCGGAGTGGCGATGGTTAGAAAAAAGCATAGATAGCGCAAAAAGCGGTCAAACGAAGCCACTAGCCAATTCTTATAGTAGTCCTCATTAGCCTGAAAGGCTTCCAGGAATAAAGAGGGAACAGTAAGGACAAAAGGCGTACCATCCACCAATATGGCTACTCGACCTTCCAAGAGCCTAGCAGCTACAATGTCAGGGCGCTCTGTCGAACCAATGGTGGGCAAGGGGCAGTTTGGGGAATCCTGTATAAAATCTTCAATGTAGCCAGAGTCTAGAACCCCATCCAGATGAATCGTTTCTAAACGCTTAAATACTTCCTCCACCAAACTCGGTGCTGCAATACCTTCAATATACATGATTGCCATGGAGGTATAGGTCTGAACACCAATTTGTAGATATTGAGCCTTTAGTTTGGAGTTTTTAATCTTACGTCGGATTAGTCCGATATTCTCCCCTAATTCCTCCACAAAAGCCTGCCTTGGACCTCGAACTACACTTTCTGAGATGGGCTCACTAACTGTTCTCTTTGGCCATCCCTCGGCCATCACAACTATTCCAACGGTACATCCATCTACTATTAGAACCCCACGTCCACTCAGGATAGACTGGGCAAGTTCCTGATAGTCGCTTTGGATCTGCACTTGATCATTTTGGATCACACTAGAAGCTAGATAATCAATGATAGCCCGGTCCTTTAACCTAACTGGTAATGCACACTGAATTAGAGGGCGAACTAAATAATCGCTGAGGGTCTCCCGTTTAGCCATGTTCTCAGCATAGACCAATAAACAGGCCCGGGACTGGGGTCCCCGAGTCTTAAACTCACGATAGTTAATGGTATCATCATTGGCGAAGATATCCTCTTTGAAACGCTGGAGGTTAGCGGCTAAGGATGGATGAAGGGCGGTACCCTTACTTTGGATTTTAGGTTCACTCTTGAATCTCTTCCAAAAAAACAACTAGTCCCACCTCTTTCTTGGGGTTAAGACTAGTGTCTCCAGTTTGTTTTTGATTATTAAAAAAGTCGACCATCCCTAGTCGACTCTTCAAGATTTTAACTGAGGTTTTCTTGTGCTGCGCTGAGATTGGCTAAGCCCACTTCTACACTATGAAGTGGGGAAACTGCGTACTCTTCTGTCTCAATAATTAGCCATTCCACACCCACTTCATCGGCTGTACGTAAGATACCCGGTAGGTCTAAAGTACCCATACCTACATCAGTCTGTCTTTGTACCCCGTCGAAATCCTTCACATGAACAAGTGGACAGCGACCTTTGAGTGTCTTAAGATATTGAGCAGGAGTAACCCCCGCATATAAAGTCCAACCTAAGTCAAGCTGAGCAAAAAGATAGCGAGGATCCGCCGCATCCAGCAAAATATCTAGGCTAAAAAGACCGCCATATTTCTCAAACTCCTTACTGTGGTTGTGATATCCAAGGCGTAGACCATGATCACTAAGTTTTTTGCCTACTTCGCTAAGTTCTTGTCCGAGGCGTGCCCAAGCTTTCCCATCAGCTACGAACCCCCGAGGTGGTGCAGGACAGACTAATGTGTAGTTGCCCAGACTCAAATTATACTCAATTTCTTCATCCAAATGTTGAGTCAATCGTTCATAAGATACGTGGGAACTAACAGCAACCAAACCTAGTTCATCTAGACGATCCCGCAATTGGCCACTTTCTAAACCAAAATATCCGGCGAACTCTACTCCTTCATAACCAAGATCCGCCGTTAGCTCAAGGGTTTTGAGGAAATCCTCCTGAGCCATGTCCCGCAAAGAATAAAGCTGTAATGCAATGGGCAAATTTTCCACTATAGAACCTCCTAACGTAATCTCCATATTCTTTGATTATATTCTTCAATTGTACGGTCACTAGAAAAGAATCCCCCGTTACCAATATTAATTATAGCTTTCTTCCACCATAATTCTGGGTTTTGATATTGCTCATTAATTCGTTCATGAGCTTCACGATAGGACTCGAAGTCCTTTAAGACAAAGTAAGGATCTGCCATGCCACCATGATGACCGTATAATAAACCTCGATAGAGATCTTGGAAAAGCTGAGGGTGCTGTGCGTTGACAAAACCATTCACCAATTGATCTAACACTTGCTTGAGATAAGGATCCCCCAGATAAATCTCATAGGGTCGATAGCTACCATCCAAATAATACTGATTGGTTTGGCTAGAAGTTAAGCCGAAAATGAAAATGTTCTCCCGGCCTACCGCTTGATCAATTTCCACATTAGCCCCGTCCAAAGTACCGATGGTGAGAGCTCCATTGAGCATAAATTTCATGTTTCCTGTACCCGAAGCCTCTTTACCTGCAGTGGAAATCTGTTCGCTCACGTCCGCTGCAGGAATAATTTTCTCTGCCAAGGATACCCGATAGTTTTCTAGGAAAACCACTTTTAGTCCATCATCGATCTGGGGATCATTATTAATCCGCTCACCTACATCATGAATTAGTTTAATTATTTGCTTAGCAGTCCCATAACCAGGTGCCGCCTTAGCACCAAAAATGAACGTGCGGGGATACATCTCAAAATTGGGATCCTCCAAGAGGCGGTTATACAAATACATCACATGGAGAATATTTAATAATTGACGCTTATATTCGTGTAGTCGCTTAATATGCACATCGAATATAGAGTTAGGATCAACCTTGACCTGATTGTGTTCATAGATGTATTTCGCTAATTCCTGTTTGTTTTCGTAACGGATTTGAGCCAACGCTCTTTGGGTTACCCGATCATCCTGAAAAGGCAAAAACTGTTCTAATTCCTCAGGATTTTTTACCCAACCTGCACCAATTCGTTCTGTGAGCAAATTAGCTAACCCTCGGTTTGACTTGAGTAAAAAGCGTCTAAAAGTTACTCCATTAGTTACATTGGTGAACTTCTCTGGATAGAACTCAGCAAACTCAGGAAACACCTGCTCCTTAAGGATGTTGCTGTGTAATTGAGCCACTCCATTCACAGAAAAGGAGCCCACAATGGAAAGATGAGCCATTTTCACTTCGTGGTTAGCAATAATGGATAGACGAGCGATCTTATCCCAGTCACCTGGATACCTTTGCCACAGATCCCCGCAGAAACGCTCATTAATTTCATAAACAATATCCCACAGGCGAGGCAATAAGTCCCTAAAAAGCCCTTCTGGCCACCGCTCCAAGGCCTCTTCCATGATCGTGTGATTGGTATAGGCGAAAGTATTCTTTGTGATCTGCCATGCCCTATCCCAATCCAAACCCTCTTCATCCAATAAAATCCGCATTAACTCCGGAATGGCCAAAGCAGGATGGGTATCATTAATATGGATAACCACATGCTTAGGAAAGTCTTTAAAATCAGTTCCATACTGCTTACGATAATTACGGACAATACTCTGAATGCTAGCGGAAACAAAGAAATACTGTTGTTTAAGGCGTAACGCTTTTCCTTCCAGGTGATTATCATCAGGATATAAAACCTTGGAGATCACTTCCGCTAATTCCTTTTCCTCTAAGGCGTCTAGATATTTGCCTTGACCAAAGAGGCTCATATCCAAGTGCTTCGTAGAGCGCGCTGCCCAAAGGCGAAGAGAATTAACCACCTCAGAACTATAACCAAGGATAGGTACTTCATAAGGTACTGCCCGAACAGATTGATAACCCTTATGTTCATAAATTAGACGACCATCCCGTTCATACGTTTCCACAAAACCACCGAACTTCACGATCTCAGTTTCTTC
>JAAZLB010000335.1 GCA_012799535.1 Bacillota bacterium
AAAACCTCAATTGCGGGGGCAGTTTGCCGTGGAATATTTAACCCCCGAGCGTAATCGTTTCCGGTACCACCGGGGATAATCCCTAAAGCAGCCTCACTTTCCCAAATGCCTGTGAGCACCTCCCGTATTGTACCATCGCCACCTAGGGCAGCTACAATTTCGTGGTTTTTGCTGGCTTGACTAGCCAGTTCGATGGCATGCCCTTCGTGTTTGGTAAAGATAAGTTCGAAATCTATGTTTTTGTCAGTTAGAATTTGTTCCGCTAACCGTGCGGTGTTGGCACCCCGACCCCGACCAGCTAAGGGATTGGCGATGATGGCAATAGTCATTCCCTAAGATCCTCCCTGCTTAATAATGGTTAGTTGATTCGCCATCATAAATCCAAACTCCTTCGTCCATACTAAATGAAGAAGGAGGTGGTGGTGAATGCCGAAAGACAAAAAGAAGAACACGACTCAACCTGGTAAACCTCAAAAGGGGCTAGGTAGCGCGAATAACTATTTTGAGACTGCTGAAGAACTAGCGAATCGTCATCCAGAATCAAAAGAACGGCAAGGTAAGCCCCATAAGTCGCACCAAGCCACACCCAATCCGGAACATCCTAATCCCTAAGTAAACAAGTAGAAGGGAGCGACCCTCAGGGACAATCGCTCCCTTTTCCCTTAGTTTAGGCAGTTAACTGACCAATTAGGTCCGTGAGTGTACGGGCACTTCGCAAAACCCCATCTAGATCCTTACCCCATACATTGTAGTGCAGGGTTAAGATGGCGTTGGAGATCCCTTGCTCAATTTCCAGTTGCCCAGTGCGGGTAACACGCAGGCGTTGCCAAGCCTTTTCTAGATCTTGGACCCACTTTGACGCGGTGATCCATTGTTCTTTCGTGGCCGCTTCGGAGACCCGGTCCACTAGATTTTGCAGTTCCCCTAGGGATGGATCGATTAGGGGAGTGAGGGGACCGTGTTCCACAAAACTAATTTCTTGTCCTTGCGGTATATTTTGGGGAACCACTTCGTTTACGAAGGAACGGACACCCAAGATTAAAAACCCTAGGGCAACAAGGAAAACAAAGATTCGGCGACGCATTAAATCCCTCCATTCTTCCTTCAGTATTCCCCGTATTGATTAATAAATTTGGTTCACAATAATTGAGAGAAGTCAGGAGGGAGAAATTAATGAAAATAGTGTGGGTTATCCGTCCGGCGGAAGGTGGCATTTTACAGCACCTCCAGCAACTTTCCCAAGGCATTCCTGATTTTGAAATTGTGGTAGTGGCACCTCCCACCCTTGAAGAATGGGCAGGGACCAGACGCTTTATTCCTCTAGATTTAGTTGATGGTCTAAAGATTCGTCAAGACTTAGGAACAATTACCAAGCTCAGGCGAATTTTAAGACAGGAAAAAGCCCACATTATCCACGCCCACGGCCTCAAGGCCGCCTTAGTTACCGCGGTTGCCTTAGCCCCCTTTGGACACCCCCATTTTTTATTTACTGCCCACAATTCCTTACCGCCTAGGCGTTTCGGATCAAAGTTGGTGCAAAGATGGATGTTTGGGGGCATGGACACTATTATTAGTGTCTCTGATGCAGTACGGGCCCAGATTATCAAATACGTGCCTGAACGGAAGGTAATCACAATTCATAACGGGATTGCCACTTCTCGCTTTGGGGATTTTTCCTGGGAGATTTCCCGGGATCCCCTCGGTTTAGAGCCAGATGATCAAGTGGTGGGCACGGTAGCTCGCTTAATACCGAGTAAGGGGATTCACACTTTGCTCGAAGCGGTTTCCCTGATTGCCAAAATTGTGCCAAATATGAAATTAGTGGTTGTTGGGGATGGGCCAGAGCGAACTCGGTTAGAAAAATACGCTGAGGCCTTGGGATTAAACGGTCGAGTTAAATTTTTAGGTTGGCGGGAGGATGTCCCTGAGCTCATGGCAGGCTGGGACTTATTTGCCTTACCTAGTATGAGTGAAGGTTTTAATCTCAGTGTTTTGGAAGCAATGGCTAGTCGCCTACCAGTGGTTGTCCCAGACTTACCTTCCCTAAAAGAAGCGGTGGTTCCTAATAAAGGGGGTTTAGTGGTCCTTCCTGGAAATGCCCCAGAACTAGCCGCGGCCTTATTACACCTCCTTAAATCCCCTGAAAAGGCCAAAGCCATGGGACAATTCAACCGGGAACGGGCGCACACTTTATTTGGGGAAGAGCGGATGGTGACCTGTACCAGGGCCCTTTATGAAGGATTGAAAACATGAGTACATCCTCCCTAGACAAATTTCTGGTTGTGTTGGCTCTCCTTTGTGCCCTCCTTGCTCTTGACTGCGGAAACTTAGTTTTAGCTTCTGAAATCCCAAGAGTTGAACAGATTATTTTAATTCTGTGGCATGGGTTAGAATTAGAACAGATTGGAGAAATAAGCTTGTCTGAACCTGCTGTGTGGGGCTTGTTGAATACGAGGGGTGGAGGTGGGGAGCCAATTTCCGCGGCCTATCTTAGTCTTGGCGCAGGAGCGAGGGTGGTTGGGTGGGGAACAACCGCCACCTTTTCTCAAAAGCAGGCGGCGCAAGCCCTTTTCCAGTTTAATACAGGTCAAGTTTCCAGTTCAATTGTGCAACCGCACATCGCCCAAATTCTCCAGGCCCAACAGGTGAATTATACGGTGGTTATAGGGGCCTTAGGGAGTGCGTTTCAGGAGGCGGGTCTTCCCTTACGAACTTTGGGAAATAGTGATGGGGATGAGGAAGCACGCTGGGCTGCAGTGGTTGGTATGGATTCTTTGGGGAGGGTCTTCGCAGGGGACGTTGGGGAAGGACAGCTCATTAAGGATGATCATTATCCCTTTGGGGTTAGAAGCGATTATTCTCGACTGCACAATCAAATTCTTCAAGCTCAAGAACCCTTAGTTATAGTGGATCTAGGGGATCCTTATCGCTACGATCGCTACCAAGGGCAATTGCTAAGGGATCAACGGGATATACTTAGACAAAAGGTGTTTCAGGATGCTTTGAACTTTCTGCAAGAAGTGGCAAAAGCCCGCAAAACCCACACTGCACTGGTGGTTGTGACCCCCTATCCAGGGGCACAAGGGGCGGAGCACAGCCTGTGGCTAGCCCCTGTTTTCGCCCTTGGTTTAGGGGAAGGTCTGTTTGTTTCTGGTACAACGCGCTGGCCGGGGTTGATTACTAATCTGGATTTGGCCCCTACAATCTTGGAACTTTTGAAAATCACACACAACCAGCCCTTCATTGGTCGTCCCGCCACAATTCTACCTGCCTCTAATAACCCTCAAGCACAGGTCCAGAAGTTAGGGGAACAGATTAGTACTATCGCTACTAAACGGGCTCCAGTTTTGCGGGTGGTGATTAGTGCCCAAATTATCCTTTATAGTTGCGTTTTAATTGTTCTTATAATTCCCCACCCCTTACCTAGACAACTGCTACGGCTTTTGGAAAGGGTACTAATTCTTTTTTTACTGTTACCTCTCCTACTTTTGGTGTGGTCAGGACCTTTTTGGCTTGTGGCGGTGGTTTTAAGTGGTGTCTTATTATTAGGGATAATCTATCCCCACCCCCTCCCTAAGGTGGGTTTGATTTCTTTAGCTACTAGTCTCGCCATTGCCCTTGATGTAGTTTGGGGTGGCTGGCTGATTCGTTTCTCTTATTTAGGTTACGACCCTATAGGTGGGGCCCGCTTTTACGGTTTGGGCAATGAATTCATGGGCATTTTCGTTGGTGCCACTGTACTTGCTTGGGCAATCTTGTGCCAACAAGCTCAGTTGAATTCTAGAGAAAGATCATTCGGGGGATTTTTCATCTTCCTCCTGGCAGTTCTGATTATTGGGGCTCCTGCTTTGGGTACGAACGTAGGTGGAGCGATTTGTGGGGTTTTTGCCTTCGGTTATACCTGGCTTAGTTTTAGGAAACGGGGTTTTAGCTGGAAGGATATTTTGGTTTTAATCTTAAGTTTAGTTTTAGTTCTAGGTCTGCTCATATTTGTTGATCAGGGTAATCCCAGTAAAAAACAATCCCATATTGGTCAAACAGTACATCTATTTAAGCGGGATGGTTTTTCTGCCCTTTGGTTGATCATTGTGCGCAAGTTGGCAATGAACTTGAAATTATTACGCTATAGCATGTGGAGTAAAGCCTTGTTGGTTGCTTTACTTGTCATGGGCGCAAGTTTCATTTGGCCTTCAAAGTTCATTTTTTGGTTAAGAAAAACCTATCCCCTCATTGCTAAGGGCATAGGCGGAGTAGTAATTGGTGCACTGGCAGCTTTTATTTTCAATGATTCAGGAGTGGTGGCCGCTGCTACCTGTTTGTATTTCGCTTCCACCACATTGTTACTCTTGGCCCTAGAGTTAAAACATAATCTTCATGCGTCTTAAACCTACATTCAAGACAATGGCCACAGCCATGAGACTTGTGAGCATGGTACTACCACCTGCGGTAATGAAAGGGAGTGGTAGACCGGTGACGGGCATAATTCCTAAGGTCATACCTACATTAATAATCAAATGGAAGAAGAAAATACTAGTGGCACCGGTGGCTAGTAAAGTACCGTACAGATCCTTGGAAACAGCTGCAATAC
>JAAZLB010000336.1 GCA_012799535.1 Bacillota bacterium
GAACTATTGCTCATGCTTTTTGATGGTGCCATTCGCTTCGCCAGACAGGGACAAGAGCATATGGAAAAGGGCGAGATTGAGCAAGCCAACTTTAAGTTAATTCGCGCCCAGGATATTGTGAATGAGCTAATTCTTTCCCTTAATTTAGAGGTAGGGGAAATAGCCCAGAACTTGCAACAATTGTACACCTATATCTACGATCTATTGGTACAAGCTAACATTAAAAAGTCAGCAGAAAAAGTAGATGAAGCAATTAATATGCTCACAGAATTACGGGACACTTGGGAGCAGGTGGTGCATCCGAACAAATGAGAGAGATTCGGGAAAAAATCAGCGGGCTTACAGCTAGCTATGAGAGACAATTAGAACTCTACGAGCAGATCCGTGCAGTGGGTGCCCAAGAACGGAAGTTGATCGAACAGGGTTTTCTGGATCAACTCCTCTTGATACTTCAGGAGAAGGAAGCTTTCTTAAAAGAGGCAGGTGGGGAAGAGGCCCGTATCCGGGATACCCAGGATTTTCTTGTACGCCACTTTGGATTAGACAGTTTTTCCATCCCCCAGCTTAAACAGGTCGCTTCTAGTCGTTATCAACAAGATCTGGCCCAATTGGAGACGGTGGTTAGCCGTTTGGTTCCGGTTCTTGAGGGACTAGAGGAACAAGAACGGGGCAATGAGGCTCTTTTGAGTCAATATTTAGAACAAGTTAAAAGTCACAGTCCCGATCATCTGCAAGCAAGGCGAGCCAGCCGGGCTTATAAGCCTAATCATCAGTAGTATGTGGTGACTTTCTAACCTTGACAAAAAGCACACTATTATGTTAAGGTTAAGTTACCGGAGAAGTTGCGGCCGGAGTTTCACAATTTAGGAGGAATGTTCAACAATGTTAGGTAAAGTTAAGTGGTTCAACGCTGAAAAGGGTTACGGATTTATTGAGCGTGAGGATGGCGAAGGAGACGTTTTTGTACACTTCTCCGCGATTCAAGATGAGGGATTCAAGACTCTTCAAGAAGGGGAAAGCGTTGAATTCGAGATTGTTTCGGGCGACCGAGGGCCGCAGGCTTCGAACGTAGTTAAACTATAAGAATTGGTTGGACTGGGTGAAAACTCAGTCCTTTTTTTCTTAACCAGAAGGATTATGGGCAATTTATGGGTAATATTACAAGTATAGACCACCAAACTTGTCATTGAAGGAGTGAGTTAGGATGGCCACAATTAGAGTTAATGTAACTGGCAAAAACATTGAAGTTACTCCAGCTTTACGCTCTTATGCAGAAAAGAAGGTTGCTAAGCTAGAAAAATACCTCAATGATAATGCTTCTGCCTCAGCAGAAGTAATGCTCCGGGTGGAACGTGGGGTGCATATTGCTGAAGTAACTGTAAACCTCTCCGGTGTAATGCTTCGTGGTGAGGGTAAGACAGGTGATATGTATACCTCCATCGATGCGGCGGTGGATCGCATTGAACGTCAATTTAACAAGTATAAAACCAAGATCAATCGTAAGATCCATGGTCCTAAGTTAGGGGAAATGGTAACACCTCCAGCCCTAGAAACTCAGGAGGAGGAGGGACCCCGCATTGTGCGGACTAAGCGCTTCGCGCTAAAACCCATGGACGCGGAAGAAGCGGTAATGCAAATGGAACTCTTAGGCCACGACTTCTTTGTCTTTAGGGATGCGGAAACTTCTGAAGTCAACGTAGTTTATAAGCGCCGTGACGGCAACTATGGGCTGATTGAATCTGAATACTAATGAGTACGGAAGTTAGCCTAGTAGTTTTTGAAGGTGGTCTAGTTAGTAGTGAATTAGAAACGCAAATGCAAATGGTCAGGCAGGGCATTGTTCTAGACCTAATTACTAAGGCCCAGCAGGCAGGTTGTTTTGGGCAGATTGTAGTGGTCACCTCCTATCCCCAGTTATATGCCCAATTGGTTCAACTA
>JAAZLB010000337.1 GCA_012799535.1 Bacillota bacterium
CAATAGCTCCCTTAACCACCATAAAGCCTGAAAATACTATGAAAAAAGTACCTAGTAAGGTGATTACTCCTTGTCTTAATAATCCTCCAAGCTTAGATAGGGATAGCTCCGCTGAGAAATGAGCAACTAAGCTAAAGGCGGTGCTAAACAGGATCAAAGGAAACAGTAAGTACTGCACCAATCCTGCGATGGCACCCACCATTCCCCAGAGTAAGGGATGAAAGATAGCGGAGGAAGTTAAACCACCTACTGCAATTAACAAAGTAGAGAGTGTGGGTAATAAGGCATACATAAAAGAAACCATTCTATCCACAGTCTGGGAAGCTAAGGCGACCACTACTTGATAGCTTTGGAGTGCGATTAAAACTAACACCAAAAAGCAAGCGGAAAAAGCTAAATCCACTACAGTCTTAATCCCAAAAGAAGCACTTAATCTTTGCAAAAGGGCCGCTAAGATCCCGATCACGATTAATTGCCTCAGTAAGTGCAAACTCAAATATAATTCCCTTAGTAGGTTGCGAATTAAGAGGCTGAAAAGATCTTGAGGTGAGTATCGTTGTTCCTGTCCAGAAATTAGTTCTCGAAAGTTCAAACTAGGCAAGTAGTCCTGTAGCTCACCTTCTAATAGATGGACATAGTCCAATAGGTCAGCTAGATTCAAAGCTTCCAACTGAGCTTGAATTGATTCCTGAAATGGCTCCAAGTCTAAGACTGACTGGGCTTTAACCCTTCCACCATTCCAACTTAGAGTTAAGAGCAGAACCAAGATCAGCCATCTCCGCATACAATCACCTACTAGTAACCGAGAATACCGAACAAAGCGTAAAGAACCGCTTGCAGCAAGGGTAAGGCGATGACTAATATAACCAGTTTACCTGCTAGCTCCATAAGGGCAGAGATGGTCTCCTCCCCCGCTTCCCTACTAATTTGGGCTCCAAAGGAAGTAAGATAGGCCACTCCGATTGTTTTCAACACTGGACTTAAATACAATGAACTAACAGAGGCTTCCCTAGCCAAAATAGTCAAAGCTTGAAAAGTAGCCTGGAAATGGGGAATTAATGCCAAGAGGATTGTTGTGGCAAAAGCAATTGCTACTAATACTCCCCAAGTTGGCTGTTCTTCCCGGAAATGTGCTTGAAATACTGTTAAAACAACCCCCATCCCAACCACAAAGGGTAGCCAAAGCATCATATTCCATCACCACCTAAAGACCGCTTCCACATCGGCAAACAGCTGGCCCACCATTTGGACTAACCACAAAAGAACAATGATTACCCCTGCTAAACTCAGCATTTGGGCTTGCTCTTTCCGATCAGCTTGCACCAAGAAAATGTTTAAAACTGCAACTAAAATCCCTAGGCCCGCTATGCGATAAATCGGAGAAAGGTCAGTCATGAAATCCCCCCTATATGAAAAGCAACACAATGAGTAAACCAGCAGAAAAACCCAAGTACCGCCAAAGCTTTGTTTGTTTGTTCTGCTCCTCCTTTGCCTCCTCTAGAGCTGTTTGGAGTCTAACGGAGCACAATTGTAGGTGTTTAAGCTGTTCAGTCACATCACTGCAACCGAGAATTCTACCTAGATCCTGTAAGTCCCCTAAGGCTTGATCTGGTAAGCCGTTTTCTCTTAAGTAAATAACCGCCTGTCCCCACCCTATGGCAAAATCCTGACCTTGACCAGTTATTAAGCTGTCATGCAAAATCTTCAAAAATCCCTTCGTTACTCCAGAAAAATGGGGAATCACCTTAGCAATTACTTCAGGTAAGGTAGTGCGAGCAAACTGAACTTCCGACTCTAGAAGCTGAATAAAAGACAAGAGCTCTCGCAAATTCCGAACGCGTTGGGCATAACTATTGGCAGCCAGCAAACCCATGACTCCACAGGAAAACACAACTAATGCCGCCGCGAAAAATCGCAACTTCTCACCCCTGTCCTAATTATTATGATTTTGCTCTAAGGCTTAGAACCGCTTCTACTGTCCCAGGACCCCGCCGGCGTGACAGAATTACCATTAATTCGAACACCTCAAGAGATATTTTAGCCCAAGTCTTTGTTTTGATTTGTTCTAAGGAATTTCCATGACAAGTGGCCACTACCTTGACCCCACTACGGGCTAATTCCCCCAGAATCCAGGCATCCTGTTCATGCCCAATTTCATCTGTGAACACTACGTCAGGAGCTAGACCACGTAGTGCATGATAAACACCTGTCACCTTATCATAACCATCTAAGACATCGGTTTGAAAACCCACATCTAGTTGAGGAACACCTAAATAAGAGGCAGCTATTTCGGAACGTTCATCGATGACTGTAACCTGAAAGCCCCCATTGGCCACTTGGCGGGCTAAATCCCTCAAAAGAGTTGTCTTGCCACAACCAGGAGGAGAAACAATTAGGGTAGAGATCACTCCAAGGGTTCTCTGAGAGATTACCTGATTAACCAAGGAATCTGCTGCACCTATAACTGCTTTAGCTTGGCGAAAATTAAGGGAGGAAATATTCTTAATAGTTTTCAAACTACCGTTAGCGAAGACCGCTTGACCGCTTAAACCCACCCGATGACCCCCTGGTAGAGTAAGATAGCCCCCCTGAATTTGCTGTTCCCAGGCGTACCACGAACTTTGAGTGATTAATTGGAGAGTTCGATCTAGATCCTCTCGGCTGACAAGATAAGCTTCAGAGCAGGAGCAATAAGCACCTAAAGGAGAAAGGGAGTAACATCCCAATCTATTTTTGATCATCAAAGGACGATTTAGACGCAACCGCACCTCTTCCACCTCACTAAAATCCAGATGTTCCAAAATTTTTCGTAAGTTTGGTGCTAGGTAGTTTCGTAGCATTCTTCACCCTCCTGCAAAAACCATATGCTAAAAAGGGACAAGTTATGACAAAAAAAGGCTACCCAGATGGGCAACCTTTTTCACAAGTAAAGCTATAGTTATTAACTTAGTCTTCATCGTCGAAAGCGTCTTCTTGGAACAGGTCATCTAAATCCTCAAAATCGTCCGTTTCAAAGACTACCGCATCACAGCGGGGACAGCGAATCTGTACACCTTGATCAAAGAGAAAATCCTCATCGAAGGTGACAATGTCCTGGCATTGAGGACATTCTACTTCAACTAAAGTGTCGCAACATTCATCAAAACCATCCCAATCATCAGCTTCATGGCATGTGCATTCATCAGCTTCCGCGAAAAACTCGTCCTCCAAGTAGGCTAAATCAAAATCCACTTCCTGCAAATACTCATCTAGCTCACTATGGGATTGTGCCAATTC
>JAAZLB010000338.1 GCA_012799535.1 Bacillota bacterium
CTTCGCACATTCTTCCATAAGTTTATAGCGAATTGTGCGAGCCCCTTGTTGCTTAGACTCACCGCTTTTTTCCAAATAGCTGAGAATATCATAGGAAACGATGTGGGCCGGTACCCCTTGTTTGCTAGCATAATCAGCTACAAAATCTGCATCCTCCTTGGCTTCTTCCCTAAAACCATGGTTTAGGTGGAAAACCCCTATCCGGCTAACATCCCAACGCAAAAAAAGGTGAAGTAGGGCCATAGAATCAGGTCCACCACTCACCGCAACTAACACACGCTCTTGGGATGTCAAGCCCATGTTTGCCAGATTCTCCAAAAAAACTGGCATTAGATCCGTAGACACTAAATTACATCCTCCTATAAGGGTCAATCTCCCAGTCATTGCGTACTAAACGGGCCACTACTACCATCATATCATCTTGCACTTGGCCATTGGCAATTTCTAAGCTATCACATAAGATTTCTTCGGCCATGGTAGCAAGATCTTTAGGGTCCTGTAACCGACGGAGGTTCCAACACATCCACTCATCTTTCCGAGCAATGCTACGATGGGCATCTAAAACTCCGTCTGTAGCCATAACTAATACTTCTCCTTCTTTCAACGTTCTCCTATCTGTTTCAATCTCAACTTGAGACAAAACCCCAACTGGTAGAGTGTGATTATAGATAATTTCCACTTCGCGACCTCGTTTAATAAAACTTGGTGCCGAGCCTGTTTTTACAAATTCCAATTGCCCAGAATAGAGGTCTACTACCACTAGGTCAATGGTGACAAACATATCATCTTGATTACGCAAAAGTAAGAGCCGATTCACTAAAGAAACCGCTGTAGTTAGATCATAATCTGCCTTGATCATCCGTTCTAGTAAGCGAACCGCGGTATTACTTTCCGTATAGGCCTTAAAGCCAACTCCCATCCCATCACTTAATAGAATAGCAACTTTACTACTGGCAATCTCAAAGGTCACTTGGTTATCTCCAGAAATCTCTTCTTGGGCAATTTTTGCCCGACCAATTTCCAACTTATAGCGGGGCCAAGGTGCTATTTTGAACCCACAAGTCCCCGTAGTCCAGCAGTCACAGCAAACCACTCCGTAACGCTGAGACTCCAAAGTTCCGCTACAAAATGTAGCGACGGTCTGGCAAAAGGCACCACTTTCACAGCGTTCATGTCGTGCCCCATGAATTTCAAATCCATTCAATGTTTTCAAGACACTTACATAGTCTAAATTAGCCTCCATAAACCGATTAAGAATCCTATCCTCAAAGTCCCTAGTAAATTCCACATGAGGTGCAAAAGAGCCTTTCATGGTCTGTAGTAACTCTGCCATGCCCTGCATTTGCTTATGGAAAAGAGGATTTTCCACACCCATGAGGGTGTTTTCTAATTCTTCAAAGACTGTGAGATACTGATCAATTCGTTGATCCAAAATTTCCTTTAGATGCTCGTCATACCCCTTGTTCTGCTGTGTAAAGGGTTCAGTACCTGGAACGAGCCTGGCCACATGCTTGAGCTGACTTTCTGGAGTCAGACGGGCCACCATAACTGAAGCAAGGAGTACTGTAAGCCATTGTATTGTCTCTCCACTAGCAGTACCAGGGAAAGCAAAGGCCATCCCTAAAATGGGGCCCAGATAATATCCCCAACGGAAACGGTGGAAAACCCCTATGAGCAGACTAATAATTACAATCAAGAGTATCAACTGTGTAGGCTCTCCCAAAAGTAAGGATAGTACCGCCAAGGAGGGGCCTAAAATGGCAGTAACACCTAATCCCCCCAATCTAGCACCGAGGGCAATTAAGAGTCCAATTAAAAACAGGCGGGGCGAAAACCCACCCCACCGTAAATTCAAAGTCACAATTAAAGCAAGAGAAAAAAGAAACGCTTGTAACTGAACACAGGCCAGTTGTTCATCCAAGCACCTTTTGACTAAAGGATACAAGAAAGCATAACTGAAAACCGCCAAAATACATTCGGTTATACCCACAACAAAAACCATGGGAACCGGTTGTAACAGATAGTGCAAAGGCAACTTAATCAGTAAGCACGCGAAAACTAGCCAGAGACGCCCTTCCCGTTCGTTAGCACTAGGAATTAACCACAAAAAAACTAACGCCCCGTAATATGGTAAGGATAGCCGTA
>JAAZLB010000049.1 GCA_012799535.1 Bacillota bacterium
GAAATTGACGAAGAATTTTTAGAATATGGTGGGGTTAATGTAGGTCTATCCCCTGGTGTTCAAGGGATTGTCCCTAAGCCTAAGCCCAAAAAGCCAATAGATGGTTCTAGTTATCGAGCTGGTGATAAAGTCCGCCACAAGGTGTGGGGAGATGGGATGGTAGTCTCGGTCAGTGATTCCCATGGGGATCAGCAATTGAGCATTGCCTTTCCTAATCAGGGGGTTAAAACAGTTATTGCCCATTTAGCCCCTTTAACTAAAATTTAGGTGAGGAGGAGCAGGATGGAAGAACTAAGGCAGAGGATTGAACGGTTGCGCTGGGAGTTAAGATACCATAACTATCGGTATTACATTTTAGATGACCCTAGTATTTCTGACCAAGAATATGATAATTTGATGCGTGAGTTAATTGAGTTGGAAACTAAGCATCCCCAGTTAATTACGGCAGATTCGCCTACCCAAAGGGTGGGCCATACACCTAGCGCCAAATTTGCTACTGTTACACACCGAGAGCCCCTCTTAAGTTTGAACAACGCGTTTTCAGAAGGGGATTTGCTGGCCTTTCAAGAACGGGTGCAAAAACAGAGTGCTACCCCCTTAAGCTATGTGTGTGAGTTGAAGATAGATGGCTTGGCTGTTTCCCTTAACTATGAGCAGGGGGTTTTTGTCCAAGGTGCCACCCGCGGTGATGGGGAGGTAGGAGAAGATATTACTACTAATCTGAGGACAATTCGTTCCCTACCCCTCCGTCTAAACGAAGAAGTAAACTTGAATGTCCGGGGCGAAGTTTATATTAACCGCGAAGATTTTAACGCCCTTAATGAACAAAGAAAAGAAGCCGGCGAAAGCCTCTTTGCTAATCCACGTAATGCAGCAGCTGGCTCTTTGCGACAATTGGATCCCCGAATCACCGCGCAAAGGCCCCTAGATATTTTTCTCTATGGTTTAGGTAGTGCAGAGGAGTTGGAAGTGACGACCCAAAGTGCCGCTTTGAAGTTAATTAGGGATCTCGGTCTCAGGGTCAATCCCTATTACCAGGAGTGCACTGATTTTGCTGAAGTTTTAGAGTTTGTCCGCACTTGGCAAGAAAAACGGAATTCTTTGCCCTATGAGATTGATGGGGTAGTGGTGAAAGTTAATGAATTAGAAATTCAAAGGGAGCTGGGAACCACCGCCCGCAGCCCTCGCTGGGCTATTGCTTATAAGTTTCCTCCTGAACAAGTTGTCACTCAGGTGGTAAAAATTGGTATTCAAGTGGGTAGAACTGGAGCTTTGACTCCTTTAGCAGAGCTAGAACCAGTGGTAGTGGCAGGTTCTACTGTGAGTAGGGCGACCTTACATAACGAAGATTTCATCCGGGAACGGGATATTCGAATAGGGGATTATGTAGTCTTGCAAAAGGCTGGAGATGTGATTCCAGAGATTGTCCGTTCTTTACCGGAGCGGAGAGATGGAAGTGAGGTCCCCTTCAGCATGGTTACTAATTGCCCCGCCTGTGGAAGCCTTGTGGTAAGACCATCAGGTGAGGCAGTGACCCGCTGTGTAAATGGGCAGTGTCCCGCACAACGTTTAGAGAAGTTAATTCATTTTGC
>JAAZLB010000339.1 GCA_012799535.1 Bacillota bacterium
CCTACTTGCTTTCTACCTCGTTGATCATAATATTCGCCAGAAATGAGGGGATCCCCTTTCCGCACTGTGTCTCCCACTTGTACTAAGGGGGTGCCCCGTAACACTAGTATTTCCGAAACTAACCCATCTACTAAGGCATAGATGTCCCCCATCCATTGCTCTTCTCCTGGACGGATTTCCCGTTCCGCCACATTAATCGTAACTTTAACACCTTGAAGGCTAATTTGAACCCAGACCAAATCAGGAAAATGGGTTAAAAGGGCTGTCTCTAATTGACGTCTAGCTAAGTTCTTCCGTGGAGTGCCAGTCTTAAGCCCCTCCTCCTCTAACACTTCCCAAAGCTGTGCAGAACTAATTTGTTCATTTCCCGCAACTTCAATGAACCAAATAAAACTAGAGAGATAACTCATGATCAACAAGGCCAAAACTAGACCTAAACCCCAAAAAGCCCGCACCTTTAGTCTTGTGAATACAAAAGGAAAACCATGCCTATCTAAAATATTCACCCTAATTTGCCATCCCCATAATAGGGGTCTCAATTTAGCAAAATCCCCTACAGGAATTCGGGCGATTACCACATCAGGGGTTAATCGCTCTACGTTCCAAAGGGGAATTTGGGCCTGGCCCAATTGATTCAAAAGTTGTTCCAAACCCGGGCCTTGCAGACGCAAGGTAAGATAACCCTGCCACCAGAGCCATAAGGAGGAGATCATTTCAGCACCACCTGTCGAATCTGACCTGCGATCTTGATTTCATGGGCAGAAAAAGAAACAATCTCTAAATCTTTTCCCAAGACTTCGATCAAACCTTGGGTGGAACGGGCCTTAATATTTGTGGTTGTATATTGGACCAGGCCCTTATGATTCATGATTTTTGCCTCCACATCTCCTATTAAGCTAATAGTGGCGTAATCGAGTAAAACGCCTGGCGGCAAGTCTAAAGCATGAGCAAATTGTCTTTTCAATGTCCGTTTCAGATCTGGCCCCATGGTCTACCTCCTCTCACCTAAATTTATGCATCAAAAAAAAGGTTAGACCCTATAAGGTCTAACCCCAGTTTTCTGAGAATCTAGTCTAGTTTGCGTCCATTTTTGAAGTAAACAGGCCTGCCACTTCGTGCTGAGTCGTAAATAGCTTCCAAAATCTCCGTAACCACTAAAGCCTGTTCAGGAAGGACCAAGGGTTCAGTATCATTGAGGATACTTTCAATCCACAAGCGCATTTCTAAATCCCCTGGGCTTTCTTTTTTCCCTGCGTAAAAGGCGACTCCACCCACATCTAAGGAAGGCTTTTTAGTGTATAGCCGCCCAAATTCTTCTCCATTAATCCGTAACCCATCTTCCATATCAGCACCGCCCTCAGTACCATAGAGGAAAGTTTTTGCTTCCCCCTCGTCCAAGGTATTCAAGGCCCAACTTGATTCCAAGATAATGGTGGCCCCATCTTCCATCACAATGAAGCCAAAAGCGGAATCTTCCACCTGAAACTTCTTAGGATCCCAAGGGCCCCAGGCATTGGCCGCATTTTCCCTTTTATTGAGCTTGTGGTAAACTGTGCCAACTGCATATTTGGGACGATAGTTATCCATCATCCACAGAGTTAGATCAAGGGCGTGTGTCCCAATATCAATAAGGGGACCTCCACCTTGCTTTTCTTCATCAAGAAAGACACCCCAAGTAGGTACAGCTCGGCGCCGAATGGCCTTTGCTTTGGCTAGATAAATCTCCCCTAAATCTCCCCGCTCACACACCTCTTGTAAATAGAGGCTGTCTGCACGAAAACGATTTTGATAGCCAATGGTGAGTTTCTTCCCTGATTTTTCAGCAGCTTCCACCATGGCTCGGGCCTCTGCAGCGGTCTTAGCCATGGGCTTTTCGCACATCACATGCAAACCTGCCTCTAGGCAAGCGATGCTGATTTCTGCATGGGAGCTATTGGGGGTACAAACATGGACCGCATCTAGAGTCTCTTGTTCTAAAAGCTTCTGATAATCTTCATAAACACGGGCATTAGTAATCCCATATTGGTTGGCAGCTTTTTGCGCTTTGGTTAAATCTAGATCGCAAAAGGCTACCATTTCTACATTATCTAGTTTGGCTAAACCTGGCATATGTTTGCCGTTGGCAATACCCCCACAGCCAATGATACCGATTTTCAATTTACCTTGCTCCATCTGAATTTGTCCTCCTTGTCATACACTAACGACTGGGCCAGGGCCGCTTAGATCGAGGTGGACGTATAATCTCCGCCATGACCACGGCTTGGGCTAAATTTGGTTGTA